>JANWJI010000053.1 GCA_025449515.1 Nitrososphaeraceae archaeon
CCCTTCTTCCAATGGCATATTAAATATGGTACAATCTCATATATATTTCACATCGTATTTCTTAAGAGACAGAATCTATGCCATATCTTGTCTTGAAAAAGATCAAAAACCGCTATAAAATTACTCTGGCCATCTATTCAATTCGGGATTCGATAGGTTATGAATACCCAGGGAAGAATTTGCGTCCGGACCTGTTTAACTCGAATTGCTCTATTCTGGCCTTAATTATAAACCATTTCAGTCATGATTTGTATCGCAGTAATCATAAAAATCCAGATTTAAGCTGATATGCTATTATTTTCGAGCTGTTATCTCTTTCTAGTATATTACAAGAGGGCTAATTGAGTCTGTCAAATTAGCAATCCACTCTGGATGATAAGTTCAAACCTATAACTTATTTGCAGCTGCACTAGAACTTGAATTCCGTAAGACAAAGTGTTTGAGAACAGGGGGATCAAAAATAGAGCAAAATCAAAGGAAAGTACTCAAAGATATATATTGTGCCGACTGAATAATAATGGTAAATATGACACTGCGAAACGAAATTCCAGGAGCGATGTTTTAGATGCATAGCGCGTATTTAAATGCAAACATGAGAGTGTGCCCATTTTAGCAAATGGAGAGGGAAATCAACAATACATCCAAACTTCAATGTCTTTACCGCAGGTATAGGGATGTAATATTCTTTAATAAGAATATAGTATTAGCTGGATTGGCATCGTTAGTCGTGGGTAGCATAATAACTCAACTTTATGCCCTACATTATGGATATTCCAACAATTTTACCAATTCTGTTTTATCATTAGCAGCCGAGTATTCTGTTTTCTTCCCATTGTTTGCAATGCTCTACTACCGTGATAATAAATTCCGATATTTAGATCCAGTTACTGGAAAAAGAAACGTTGATAGGATTAAGAGCGACGTGAAGAAATTAGTCGCGACTTTTTCTGTATCGGAATTGATTTACTCATCTTCAAAGGTCTTGATCGGGTTTCAGATGCTTCAAATGGCATTGTTGGCTCCGTACCAAGCAGCTGTGGCTAGCACAATGATGTCATGGATATTGTCAGCGGCTTCAATCAATGTAATGATCAAGGTCCTTAAGCTTTTTAGAAAGTAGTCATGCCACCTTTGGAATGTGACTTTCCTGTCCCTCTATTATTATCAAGCACAAATCACATAGACTATAATGTTTGAATGGCAGTGGTAGAATTGTGAATCAATGACACGCGTTGATGTCAATGAGAATAATATGCAACATGAAGGCACTCCAGGGTCGGATGTTTGTCGCTTGACAATCCCAAGCTGTAACGCTCTGTGTTATGTTTGATTGTTATTTATACCAATTAGTTATTACATTTATTTTTATGTAAGTTACTTTGAATTCAAGTATAGATTCCCATGTCCCTATTATGTAAATGCAAAACAGGAAAGGAACACCTACACAAAATTTTCGACAGGTATTTAGAGTTCTGTCATCTAGAGAGGAAATTGGCCAACGCTTCGAAATTTTTGTATAACTATGAAAGACGTACCGTGACCGTGCAATTGAATAATTCTAAAACCCTCGAATTCGATATAGGTGATTTTATAGAGTGGGACTCCCTTCGGTATAAAGATGATTTGTGCTATGATGTTGCGTACTTAGACCCACTTCATGTCTGAATGCAAGAAAATGGACATCTGACATTCCGTATTTTTCCTTGACAGGATAAAGCATGTGATTTCATTTACAAGTGAGGTCGTATCATGACCCCATTCCTCTCCTGAAATGTTTGATCTGCTCTAAAGCAAAAGATTACACATTCTCTAGTTATTTGTTATCCTTAGGGAAGAACTGTTCTCCGGTTGCCATCGTCACCTCTGTAATCCATTCACACTGAATGTCCACCTTATCGTGATGCTTGACTACAGCCTCTCTGTTAGGCGCATCCAGAAGGCAGAAACATACGCTGGATTCCTTATTGTAAAAGAGATTAACATGCTTAACGCCATATTCGTCTGCTGGATCGTTGATCAATTCTCTCAGCTGATTCTCCTTAAAAGGTACTTTATGGACATCAAGGTATACTGGCATATTCTAGTTGAAATACGAAAGCTCATTATATAGCTTGACCCATTTTCACCTTTTCTAGAAAAATCATAAAGATAGTGAATTTATCATATCGTTATATTATATGCCTTTATTATGCAGACCATTGATAATGTCATATTACATCAATGAGTGAGAACTCAACCTCTCAAAATGCTGGTTTTGTCATTCGTCCAGAGGATTTTCTCAAATTTATATCTGAGACGGCTTCAAATGCAACCCAATATTTTGATTGTTGTTTCGTACCCGTGCATCCCTATTTGCTGCCCGAATACTCGATTGGTAATGATTTGACCACATTACTGGCAGAGGTTACTAAACTACTGCTAAACAAAGGAATAAACTGTAGATCCATAACAGAAATTACCGTTGAATCTTTCGCTTATTGGAAAGAATTCATTAATAAGGGCCAAATCCGTCACATTGACTCTCTAAGGGCAAGTTTCGCATTATGTGATCGTGAACATTATTGGGGATTTGCAACCGAAGGAGAGGATTTGATGAACAATAATAACCCGGTAACGACGATCAGGGAGCACCAGTTGCTACTCTATAGTAATAATAAATCGTTTATAGAGATGCAACAATTCCTTTTTGATAATCTATGGAATAATGCCCTCCCAGCGAAACAGAGGATTGTGCAAATTGAGAGAGATCAGATATCAAGCATTGTTAGCCTACCAAATGAACCCGAGCGAATATTTGGGGATTGTAAGAAATATCTAAGGTCTGCAGTCTACGAGATACTTGTAATACTACCCAACATTGAGGCCGCTCGATTCATTGGAGATAGAGGGATATTAGACTTACTTAAAAGTGCGGTACAAATTGGTGTGGATGTAAAAATACTAACACATATCGAATCCGAGAATACTGAAACAGATAATGAAGCCGTACGAATTGCGCTCAAGGAGAAGCTCCTAGACAAGAACATGAATTATCTTTATAGAGGATTGGATTCTCAGGACATGACTATCGTAATTGACCAAGCAGTGTCTTTTTCCCTTGAATTAGGAAGTGAGTTATATACTGAACGCCAGATACCTATGATCATTGGTGCGAGTTGTTCGAACGATGAATCCGCTTTATCGTTCAACGTATCTATGTTTGAAAGCCTCTGGATTCAATCAGAATTCGAAAAACAAAACAAGATCAAGCAAGTTTATTTTCAGATGTTTAAAGGACTCGAACTCAAGAATGAAAAGTATAAGAGGAAATGGGCCTCAGGGCAAAATTCAGAAAACGACGATAAGCAGTAGCGCAAATGATTCAGTCATTAATTTCAGTTTAGGGATCAAAACAGGTCGTTAGCTTTAACCTAGCGAAGGAATACTTAAATTAACTTTACATATGCTTGTAATAGTTCGTCACATGAGGTTATTAAACTAAATGGAAATTGACCATTGTTCATTTCCAGAAGATATCCTCTACGATCCAGATAACTTTGTGTGGGCCAAGATCGAGAATGACAGCTTAGTTAGAGTTGGAATCAACTCGATATTGTCCTCGTTGGCTGGTAGACTTAGTAAGGTAAACCTTAAGGGAGTAAATATGGATATCATGAGAGGGCGGAGTCTGGGCACTATAGAAAGCGGCAAATATTTTGGTGTAGTGAGGTCACCTGTGACAGGGAGCATAGTAGAAATCAATGAAGCAGTGGTAAGTAATCCAAGGCTTGTAAATGATTCTCCGTATACCAATGGATGGATTTCACTTATCAAAAACGATAAACTGAACCCCGATTTCAAGTACCTTAATTCAATTGAAAATTGTCGTGATATGATAAGGTCTCAGATAAAGATATTACATATACGGTGCTTCGTAGCATTTCCAGACCACGAAATGTATGAAATAGGAGTCGAGTGTTCGTCTACCCTCGCGAAATTAGATGACTTATTGAAGCAAGTCGAAATCGGCGACGTGATTCACCTAGTCTCAGATGACGTTACTGCCGACCTAGAGATGATGAGATGGTCTGAACAACGTTCCCAGCCTCTACTTGAGATAAGACAAGAGAATAACCTATTTCATATTTTGGTTAGAAAGTCCTCGTAACTACCGTTCCTACCTCGATGTCATTAAGGTGGTATTTTCACCATTGTTTTGGGATGTAATTAAGAAATTCAGCAAGCTACGTGATTGTTTGTCTACATGACGCATCCTATTGTGCAAAAATATGATCTCATCTAATTATATGAACAGACATGAGAAAATGTACTAGCCTGGGGTCATCCTGTGTAGATCCGAGCTACCCCCACTTTTATTATGCAAACTTGTCGGTGTAGGAATAGGTATAATGGTACTCGAAGGATTAACCGCGATGAGTGTAGCACTTATCCCAACTATTATTACAATTACCAAAATAATTAGCACTAGCTTCTTATTCATTGATTTGGAATTGGTCTCACTAGTAAAAATAAATGCTTCGGGCATTCGTTTTATCGATATACGAATATTAAGCTCAAAACAGGCATATACTTTTCCCCTTCGAGTAAAATACAGGTATTATTTATCAGAACATTATACCATCTTACATACTTGATATTTAACGAATAACAGGAGAGCCATGCTATATCTAGATATTCTGGTTGCTCAGTTTTCAATCCTGTCAAATATTATGAGTAGCAAATCCGGAGAATAGTCTCAATTAAAAGGAATGGGAAGCTTTGGCATAAGGGCATTTTGATCAAAGCCTTTCTTCACCTCATGAATGATCTTATTGGACAAATCATCGACTTTATTACTAATATTTTCCGCAGTGTTTTGTGGTTGAGCCGCTTTAAATGTTCCACTAATCGTTTTATCTTGGTAACCAGCTGCAGAAATTGTTGAATAGATGTTATAAGTGGTTTCGAATTTTCCTTCATCTGCCATTTTCCATGTTTTCGATACCTTCCCTTCAGGACCTGTAATTCCGACGAACTGCCTCTCGATAATAGATGAGGACGATGGTTGAATATCTGTTGCTACCTTTGCTCCTGCTACCCTAGCATTGGTTGCACCATCCGTGACAAAAACTTTGACTGTTTGTTTTTGTCCAATAGTAATAGGATCTTTCCCGACTTCTAACGAAGCAGCCAATGTGCGTATACTAGTATTTGTTTTTGTTGCAATGCTAGTAGGTTCAATGGGTTTGTAGATTGATGTAGTTGATTGCAAATGACTTGGTTTGCTTGAATTGGTATGGAAAGTTAAGCCAGTATCTGAACGATTCAGATTATGGCTGACCGGTAACTGTGATATTATAGTAGGCTTAGATTGGACAGTTTTAGCTGAAATGCCCGTTATGTTAATGCTGTACCATTTAGATACTCCATTGCTGGCGACATTGGGCTGGTTAGAATTATCACAGGTCAACTTAGATGTAATTTTATTTGTTCCTTCCTTAATTGAACCATATTTAGAATTGTTAATGACATATCTCCATGATGAATAATCGTCACCGGTTGAACTGCTTTTCCCAGTAGGCGTTGTTTTTTGGTATGGTTTCAAGTCATTTAGTAATAACGAGACTTGGCAATTGGTAATGGAATTATCCGAGGATATCCCAGTGACAGTGAGATTAGTACCAGTTGGAATATGTTGGCCCTTGACTGGCGAAACTATTTTGAGGGTCATTGCATGTGAGAGAGGAATCTTTGATACGGAGGGATTAGGATGCGGAGCCGAAGAGACAGCCATTGATCCGTTTATTGGAGCGGCTACAACGGTAGCGACTAGATAATTGATTAAGAGTAGTCCACCAAATGCTATCGCGATAATAATCAAAGATAAGTAGGATGTAACCAAGATAATCCATTGTATTACTCAATACAATTATATTTAGAATCCAAAGACAAGTTATATTCACAAAAGATAGAAGTTTAATACTAAGATTCCTAGCATTTCTTTCTCTAGTAGAAATGTAAAATGTAAATTCTAAAATAAAGTTCTAACTACCCTTTTGATAGAAGTCAAACACTTTAAACTTAGTTTCTTATTACAAATTCTAGAATTTTGATTGGCAGCACGTGCTAATACAGAATTGCCATTTACAGAATCTTTTCTCTCATTCATATATTCCATTAGAAGGCTGTGCCCGCTGTACTTAGCAATACCTGTTCACTGAACCTACGACCTAGACTTAACCCAATTCGCTAACATTTTTATTTTAATTTATTAGTGAATTGATTATTGATGATTCTCTAGATAAGATAGCAGCAGATGTGGCAATATGTCGACTTTGTAGGCTCTTTCGTACTAGGACTAATGCTGTACCAGGAGAAGGCTCATCACTTGTGAAGGCAGTACTTATAGGCGAGGCACCCGGAAGAAGCGAAGATGAACAGGGTAGACCCTTCGTCGGAAAAGCCGGAAAAATTTTGGACTATGTATTACGAGAGACGGGGATAAATAGATCCCAGATCTTTATTACCAATCTAGTAAAGTGTAGGCCGCCCGGAAACAGGATCCCAACAGTGGATGAAGTAACTACATGTAGAATGTATTTGGACAGGGAATTCGCTTTTTTAAGGCCTAAGATAATTGGGTTATTGGGCAGAACGGCATACTCTACCTTCATTGGTGGAGATGGATTTAGTTCCGACCGCGGTCGAATTTTAAAAAAAAATGGGCAAACATACCTTATTACTTTTCACCCTGCTGCAGCGATATATAATAAGAGTCTTATAGAGTCTCTGAAATCCGATTTTACCAAAATGTCAAGTGAATTTGGATTGTAATGAAATTCGATAGGAGCTACTTTTGTACATGACTTGTAGAGTATCAGATATTATCTACTAATCATCCAAATTATCTACTGCGATCGATGGCCACGATTCGGTATCACTATCAGCATGACCGATCCCACAAAGACTACTCAAATGAAGAATAGTAGCGCGCTCGATATTTCAATCCAAACAGTTGCTTCTAATCGGGCCAGCACAGTTGGAAAGCTTTTAACGTGGATGGAATCTTTTATTGTGGCTATACTATGTCGTCTAATCCCGAACTTGGACTTGCGAGCATGTATCGAGTAATTAAGAAATCAGGCGCCGAGAGGGTAAGTGATGAAGCCGCCGATGAATTACGGAAGATCCTGGAAGAAATTGCGCAACGAATCGCGACTCAAGCACTTGATCTTTCGCTTCATGCGGGGCGTAAAACCATAAAATCTGATGACATTAGACTAGCTGCTAAGAACATTCTAAAGCTCTAGAAGATGTCACATTCTTTGAATTGTCTCATCTCAAATTTGCTTCGTACTTGGTATGCCTATTAAGCTGCCACATCGAGTCTTTTGTGCTTTTTCTGTTGATTCCACCTGCTCCCTAATGATATCGGAAAAAATTACTCTTATCATTTATCAACGACCGAGCGAGGATCTGTAGTCCACCCTATCTATCAGATTCATACTTTATTAATTTCCTGAAATGATAGATCATAACAAGGTGTTGTTTAAATCAATAATTATATGAATACAGAGAATCTAGCATTTGACGCCCATATTCACCTTACAGATAATGAATATTCCGGATATCTCCAATTTTTACTTAATACATTAAGGAGCTTAAAGATCAACTCATGCTCGGTTACCGTAAATATCGAAACATGCATACGGAGCCTTAACCTTTTTGGTAATGAAACAAAGGACATTGTAACACAATTCCTGGGGATACATCCAGAATTTGCGAAGCAGGATATTGAAGGATTTGAAAATCTTTTGAAGCAGAATGTGTCAATCATAGACGGCATTGGCGAAATAGGTATTGACCCATCATATCAGTCGAGGAATGGCGTATCATATGACCGACAGAAATTTGTTTTCAATACAATGTTGGGTTTTGCTGAAAAATATGGCAAACCGGTATCTATTCATAGTCGTAATTCTGTTGACGACGTATTAGATATTGTGAGGACGCATAGGCTGAAGGGTACATTGCTTCATTGGTTTTCAGGTAGCGCCGAACAACTGAAACGTGCAATGGATATGGGTCTCTACGTTTCATATGGACCATCTTTAGTGTATTCAAAAGTGATGAAGGAATCGTTTCTGAACGCCGACAGAGACCTGATTCTTGTAGAAACGGATGGACCAGTTAGGTACTATAGATGCTTTGATAATCTCATATCAATGTCCTCTTCCTTCTTAATAAGTGTAATAAACTCTGCTGCTTATTTGCTAAAAATTCCATTTCATCAAGTGACAGAACAGCTCCGGTCTAACTCGGAGCGTTTCCTGGGCAGAAGTTTATGACTTATTGAACTCATAATCCAGAATTCTATCCAGAGCGCGTAAAAATTTCATCCAATGTAACTGCGAATGGTTTTGTGCCAGTCAATTTAAACTTAGTAGAGTTCCCTTTGCTCCCAATTTTCTGTATAAAACCAAGTTTTCGAAATATATCTAATGCAATTTTCCCTCGCTGCCTGTTATTCCCACATGCAACTCTGTCCTTATCTTGGAGATTCTGGAGTATAAAACTACCATCTTTTGCTTCGACTGACACATTTACAGTTGCC
>JANWJI010000054.1 GCA_025449515.1 Nitrososphaeraceae archaeon
AATTCTACTGAGCTATGTAAAATATATGTATCGTATTTAAACAAGAAAAATTACATCTCTACTTTCCTGAGATCTTCTCTCTTCCTGTATTAATTAAATTGTATCGGATAAGTATTCTTCTATTTATACCTATTAATAAGCCTAGAGAAATCATTAATAGCAAATCAAAGACAATGGATGCAAGTACTGCCGTTGAATTATCAATGTAAATTATTCCTTTTCGATTTGGTGTAAATAGACTCCCAATAAACAATATAGATATTATAATACGTGATGCTGTTCCTATCGCATATACTAGATGAATATGTGTTCCACCCTTTACATATATAGAACCAGGCTTTGATCCCTTCCAGAATGATATGAGGCTGTTTGAACGTATATATGAATAATGCTGAAAACCAAAAAACAAAATCAGATAAGGAATAAGAAATAATATTGGAACGCCAGCATTATAAATTGATTCGATGACAACAATAGAACCTAATGCTAAATAGAAAATAGACTCGACTATAATTTTCCTGTTTGTTACTTTTCTTCCATGTTTAGTCCATTTGAGTCTGGTGAAAATTACGATTGCGATTACTATGCTATACAGTATAATCCTACCCATATTGATTCCAAATGGAGCAATCGACTTTTGTGCATCAGAAGGATGGAGTTTCGTAGGATAAATATTGTTAAACGTAAAAGCACATGTAATTTGTATTGTGGAGAGTATGATGAAAATAGTGATTATAGTTGATACGAGTATTGACGTCAAATTTTTCCCATAGACGCTATATTGCTTTCTTATTATTATTATTACACCAGATTTATCCAATTTTAGATTTTCTAATAATTCTCTATTTAGACGACTAACAGTATGTTTATCCATATTATCCTGTTAGGAGTAAAGGATGTTATGCGAGTAGAAGCACAAACAGATGATCAAACATATCCGACCAATTCAACTTCTGAGAAGCCAAGAATTCGAGTTCAAAGTTCGCTACAAGGAAATGAGGAATGCGCCTAATGGACCATTCTGACCTTAAATAGCGATCGTTGAGGGTGCTAGATTAAATGAATATTGGTCAAGTTACAGCTCGATGTATTTGTATTCTCTTGTTTAGGCAGGAGATTTTTTTGGAGAGCAATTGTGTAGCTGACGACCTCTATGTAGGGACTCCTTAGATTAGAATGATATTCAGATTACAAGAGATGAGAGTCGAGAATCAACTTTACAAGAGATTCGAGTTGTGGGGTAATGAGTATAAGTGTTTCACAATCTTTATCCACGATTATTCCATTTTAATATGCAATTATAATTAAAGTACCACATTGACTATTCTGGATGGAGTTATTCAGCTTGGCAAGGACCGTTTCATTCATCTCAATCTAGAAAGTCTAAATTGTTAAGTTATTTGATTTTGTAGAAATCGATTCTTTCTCTTACAGGATTCCCAATGCATTTATGATAAAGAACTAGTGCAAAAGGACTCTCGATGATTTTTGATTTACTGCTAAATTTCCAAAAGTTATAACTCACTAGAGGCCAGAAGATGTTGAAAAGAGATGGAACTGAGAACAATAGTAATTATACCACATAGTATGAATAATTGTTATGAATTCTAGCATACACAGAGCTTTAATATTTCAAGGAGGGGGTTCCCTTGGAGCATATGAAGCTGGGGCCTACAAAGATATCAATGAGGAACTTTCAGGATTCTTTAGAAAAGAAGGGAGGGGAAACGAACCAATATTTCATATCGTATCCGGAACCTCGATTGGTGCGATAAATTCTGCTATTTTGGTTAGCTATGTAAAGGAAAATAAAACATGGGAAGGATCTGGCGAAAGACTTGTAGAATTTTGGGAATACGTATCTAAACAGTCATCTGTCGAAAGCATACCACACTTTGCACATTATTGGGACTCTTGGCGTAAATTAGATAGACGTATTGCATCAGGAGAATCCGCTAGAAGATATTTTAGCACAAAGGAATTTATTTTTAAAGGAGTTCCTAACGTGTTCATACCAAAGGCACCTTTGCCAGACACTAGATTTTTTGATCCTTCTAATACGTGGTATATTTACGATAACAAACCACTAAAGGAAAGCCTGGAAAGGTTTGCAAAGTTTCCTATCTCCACAAGCTTCGAAGATGGTGAACCACGACTTTTGTTGGTTGCCGTGGATGTACAGGAAGCTATTCCCGTGGTTTTTGATAGTTACGGTAAGGAAGACGGAACAAGGAAGTCAGAATACGGGAAATATGGTAGATTAAAATCTGGAGGTTCGGCGAAGGATTCAGAGAAAAATGAAGGATTTGAACACGTTATAAGATATAATGATGGAATAACGGCAGATTTCGTATTAGCAAGTTGTTCGGTTCCAGTAAATTATGATTATACTAGACTAGATGTGGAAAACCACACTTTGGATATGCGAAAGCAAGGCGACTATACAGAAGTGGAGGATAATAATCAGCCTTCTTCGAACGTCGGTAACAGCTTGCGCTTCTTCTGGGATGGCGGTCTCTTAGCTAATACACCTTTGAGGCAGACCATCCTTGCTCACAGACATTATTGGCATAAAGTGAAGAAATTGGAAGACAATATACCCAGACTCAAATTCGGTATAATAAATCTTCATCCAGCTAAACAAGAATATGTGCCTTATGATTATGACAGCGTTGTTGACAGGAAGAATGATATCATATATCATGACAGAACAGAATTTGATGAATTTGTTGCAGTTCTAGCATCAGATTACGCAATACTCGCGAAGTCTCTAATTAAACTAGCCGAGGAGAATGGTGCAAGCAAAGAAGCATTGCAAAAGATTTTGAAGGAGAAAACTAAGGTTCTCTTTCTTGCTACCGGTAAGCATGGAAGATATGACGATTTAGTGAAGGGCAGAGTAGATGTTGATTTTGTTGTTCGTTTGGAGCGAAAGAATGATAGTCATACAATTTCAAATAAAACATTTGACTTTTCAAAAACTACGATCCAACAGCTAATTCAAGATGGATATAAGGAGACAAAGGAACAGATGAAAGAAGTTCTTGCCGGTAATAGAAGAGAATTGTCTGACACGTAGTAATTCTTAGGCTGCACCGCAGTATTTGATGGACGTCATTTTTTGATGAGATACCTTATTAGGAATGGGACGAAATAGATAGATAACTTTAGAAAAGGCTACTTCGCCAAAGACCGTATCTGGTGTAGAGATATTTTTATTCCAATATAGATAGTATGCTTTTAGTTGAAAATACTATGGTGATTACAAAAAAATAGGTTGTGCTCTATCAAGCACAATCATTATGTTGATGTATGGTTACCGATGATTTCTATAAATCTACTTTCTGGACCAAAGATGATAGTCCATACTCTATCAGTATTCGTATTATGAGTCTCTTTGAAGCTATTGAAGATGTTAGAACATGTTACAACGCATATGCCGTTTGGTTCTCCACTTACCCTGTTACCGTCAATCTTGACAATGAATGGTGCATCCTGGCCTGCAGCATTTTTGGAGTCTATGACATGTCTAGGCAAGTTAACTTCTAATGCTCCTCCATTTGAATTGGGATCAACGGCGAGAGCCAAGCTTTTTCTAGAAGGATCTGACAATATCCCAACTAGCGCACCGTCCAGTATACTGTATTTGATAGGAATTGTCTTCCATTCATTGTGAGATCGTATTGATTACTAAATCCGGGTACTAAGAGTGCCGATTATACGACTACTAACTTCATCGTTACTGGGACCACCAATGTTCACCATAGCCTTCTGTGCGTTTACTGTTTGAATGGGCAATATCGTATTGGTACTAACTATGGTTATGCCTAGGAACAAAGACAGAACCAATAAATGCGTCACAATCTTTGTTTTGCTTCTCAGACAAAAATGTATATTAATCAGACGATTACCCAAGTACTGTATATTTATTGATATCTATTTCTATTCATGTCTGATATAATAAGAACTCATCCCAAAAATCGATAGACAAATAGCTTGAGAGCGCTTTGCTCATAAGTGTGTCATACGACAGGGTCAAGTATCCTCAAAGTAGATTCCCTGATGAGTCATGGGATGAAATCAAATTGATACTTCCATGAGAAAAACCAAATTGTACCATATGACGTCCAGCAGTATCTTTAGAAAAGTATTGAACGGATTTCTATACATCTAATGGACTGGGATCTCGAAATGGAAGATAATGCAAAGGAGCAGTGATCTACTTTGGCATATCATAATCGAATAATTCATGGTGGTCGGTATCAAAGACACATCAAACATTCTGGACTAGATATATGAAAGTGTAGGAAAATATAGTGGGCCTTCAATCGAAATCCCCATCAGTTAAGTGTATATCCCTAAAGGCACCTTTAGTGGCAAATGACTGACTGGCCATAATTCTACAGACAGAGGTAAGGTATGAACAAGACGTCATCACCTATTACCTGGTGGACAAGGTATTCCATTATCTGTTGTAGTAGAATCTGCAGGTAAAATACACGATATGAAAGCTGCTATATGTACTCTGGATAATTTCGAAATTAAAAACCATCCTTTAAGGTAGATAAAGATAAACAGAATTTTTGTTAGATATGAAATCAAATTAGAAACCCATTTTGAGTTATTATGCTTAGGCTGTTTTATTGTTATCTAGAGGAGGATAACTTTGGGATATGGCAAGTCCAGAAGATAAAATCGGATAAGACATGCTAGTATATACTAAGAGCTGCGAAAAAAAGTATTCATAATAATATTTGTATCTTGTTTCCGGAGACTTCGCGTCTAGATACAATATCCATGAGTGTGATAAGAAAACCTCATCGATTTTTTGATTCAATCTTTTTCTCACACCTATTATATTTTGAAATCGAGATATAAGCTCAGATATCGCAGCTGGGCAAGCGGGATTTGAACTTTGGCAACAAACGGGGTCAGTCATTATTTACAAGTTCCCCTTATGTAACAGAAATGGTACATCCCACATTATTATTCTTCGAGAATTTGGATCATCCTAAATACGGAGGCGCGGTTTCTGAACCAAAGACATAGAACAAACCATCACGAGATCCTATAAACATCATACCATTTGCAATGGCTGCTGAAGAGTCCACCATATTCATAGTTGGAAATTTCCAGGTTTGTTTTCCAGTATTGATATCTATCCCGTAAATATGCGAATCCAGGGAACCAAAAAACATTACAGCGTCAAATTCAGAAATAGATGGAGATGACCATACTTTATCTCCAGTTTCGAAATTCCATATCCTAGAGCCGTCTTTGACCTGAAAACAGTATACATTATTATTCGATGTTGCAAAGAATGCCTTATCCTTCATTGTGGCAGGGGAAGCCATTACAGGGTTTGCAATCTGTTTACTCCACCTAATCTTTCCTGTAAATTGATTCAAACAAAACATTCCTCCATTATAAGTTCCAATGAATAGGAAAGGGCTTTCTTCGTCTAAGGATAAACATGGTGATGACGACCTAATCTTGCCATTCAACTTTGTTTTCCAAAGCAATTTCCCATCTATATCTAAACAATAGAGGAAGCCGTCATCAGATCCTATGAATATTTCATTTCCATTAAATGACGGTGAGGACCATACCTGTCCACCGGTTTCGAACTTCCATATCAGATTCCCGCTGGATCCTTCTAGAGCATAGACAGCATTATTTATGGAACCGACAACTATCATCATGTCGTCAACCACACATGGAGAAGAAAAAACGTCACCAGGAATTTCATATCCCCAAATTTCCTTCCCATCCTCCGTATCAATTCCAAACACAAGATTTTTTCCTATAGAAGATGTACCTTTAATCCAGGAATCATACGTAGCAGCTACCAAAATGTTATCGTGAAGTAAGGGTGACGAAACTAAAGGACTAGCTACATTCAAATGCCATTTTATTTGCTTTTTGACTGGATTTAATGCAAGAATTCGCCCTGTTATGGTTGAAACGTATAATGTCCCTTGTGCAAATATAGGAGAAGAGACAATCGGTCCAACCTCTGTTACCCATAAAAGCGAAGGTTTGCGAGGTATCCTCGAAGCGGAGGCTCCTGTTCGCATAGAGGTTCCTCTAAACATCTTCCATGATTGCTTATCGGATTTTCCCAATGACTCGTTCCAGTTCAATAATGTTAATTCTCAATCTCCTATAAGTATACATTATCATTATAGAACATTTAGTCGAGGATTAACCCAATAGTGTGATCGTATCGTGGCATCCATTTACTAAATAAACATATTAAATCAAGTAGCGGGGTGAAAAAGAATACTAAACACGCCATTGCCAATAGACCTGACCAATCTCAATTCTACCAAGGGAATAGGTTTCAATAGAATTGGCAGTAGTTATTGCGGCTCAGAGGATTGAATAGACTTCATATGCTGATAGAAATCCTCAGTAACTATGGAGTTGATCTGGTTAGGTAAAGACTTTTTGCTAACTGTCGTAGTCAGTTTTAATGGCATTTACAATTTCTTGCTTGCAGGGTTATGGTGGTGATATCTTGATTGTTTCATTAATGAATCCATGTACTTGATGGGGCGAGTGGTTTCTGAACCAAATTTGACATGATTTTAGGCCCCAGCGTTAGATTAGTCTAGTAGGCCATGGCAATTGGGATGGCTCTCTCGTGCTGATGACCTCATATACGGATGAGTCAGGTCTTCCTTTAATAGACTATGGAATTGACTTCTACGCAGGCCCGTGTATTGCCGGGATAATATCTTGTTTTTTTCGCTTCTAATGACTTTGTTTTTAACAAGTAAAGGCGTTCTATATGAGAAAAACAAAATAAAATGCATCTAGCCATCTTTACTGAGATGTCTTAATCTGTTGATCCGCCTTCTGGTTCGTCTCCTGGCCCCACTCCAAGTCTCCTTTATTTATTTCATCCAGCGTTCCTATCTCATCGGTTCATCCCCGTTCAGAGATTAGCCGCATGTCTTCTTGTATTCAATTGGTTGTGCAGGTGGAATCTCATAACCTAGGAATTCTGAAATCTACAGACATAGCTGTTTCCTGATCTTATCAACAGGGAATGGAGGCGGGCCGTTCTTATCATCTCGTGCGACTTCATTCTCGATCTCTTTCAATAACTCTCTTAACAGATTCTTACCACTAACTGTTCTCGCAACCTCCACTGGAGTTTGGCCTACTAGAGCTGGTATACTCCTATTAATCCAGTCTTCATAATAGCTCTGAAAGTAATCCTTTATCTGTCGTTTAAGCGTAGGTGGAATTTCTAATTCAATATTATCATGAACATACTTTTATTCCCTTCATTAACTTTTGGGCTATAGTAAGAGAATAGATCTCTTGCGTAATTAGCAGTTATGATCTATTAGTGCTGCCTATTTTGACTGTATTCTTAGATTGAAATCCTGTTAGACTGCATCACTCTGAAGTTCAGTATACCGGATACAATATCAGATATG
>JANWJI010000055.1 GCA_025449515.1 Nitrososphaeraceae archaeon
CTACAATATTATCTGACTCAAAAAACTGCTGTATATCACCTACGATAATGATTAGAACTCTTGCGTTACGTTCGAAAGAATTTCTTTGTCTCTCCCAGAGCTAATAGCTCTAGCGCATCTATCCTTACGACAACTGGGAGATCGCACACGGCTTTGCCAATTGCTAAGCAGCATCGTTGAGGTAGTGTTTTAACTATAGATCTAATTGTGTCTCTGTCTGCAAGTGACACCTTTGAGATCTTGTCCAAATCATTATCGTTAGTAAAATTAAACAGGAAGATATTATCAACTTGCCTATATATTCCGTCATTGATAGCGTCAGGTTGGTTAGTGATAAAAGTTGCATAGATGCCAAAATGCCTCATTCTTGTGATAATATCCTCCCAATATGTATCTCTCACATACAGGTGTGCCTCTTCTGCAAATAGAAATACAGGAGGTATTTGAGTTCTTTCCAAAAGCTCCACTAGTTTGCTTAATATTAGCTCTACTAGCATTATCCTCACAATTGGCGGGACTTCAGCCATACTGACTATTAAAGCAGCTCCAGTATTCATTCCTGATATTATTTCCTCAAACTTGAAACTGTCCCTGTTCTTGTCATCTAAAAATAATTTAGATGTCAGAACAGTGTGAAATCTGGAAATTAGCGCCTCTCGCACAAATTCATTGATGTTCCATGTGTTAATTGCGTTCTCAATGTTTGTCAAATTTAATGATTTTTTGCTCTCGAGATGATCCCATATGCGCATGAATTCACGCAACGAAGCTGCCGGCATTTCGAGTGCATTTTTCAACATATTAGATATTCCAGTCTTCCCGCAATAATCCAAAGAGAAACTTAAGACATCGCCTAGCTCGAGCCTAATGAGTCGATTAGAGATATTCGATGGTGATTTATCTTTATTATACGCTAATCCCTGATATTCGTTATTTAAGTCAAATACTATTATGTAGCCTCCATGTTCCAACAACGTCTTGACTAGCATTTTGGAAAGATGTGACTTACCACATTCTTTTCTTCCCGTTATGATATTTAATTTACCATCGAGATCTTCTGCGTAAATCGCTATGTTTTCATTCGCCATACCTGCTTTGCCAAGAGGAATAGGAAATTTTCCTGTTCTACCGAGAAGAGAGTGAAGCTCGGAAATTTTCAGAAGACGTACCTTAGAATATACCCTTGAGGGAAGCCCACTAATTTCTGTTGTTAGCATTCCGCCACCATCGATAGAGGCTCTTATCTTTGTGTGATAAATTCGCGCATCTCTCAATAAATTAGAAATCCTGCTTATATTTAGGGGATCATGAATACTTTCAATACTTGAGGCTGCTGCTATTTCATCTCTGATCATATCATCTATGAGTGGTTGGGAAGATAGGTATTCTTCATCGAATACCTGGACGACTAATTTTCTGCCCGAATTCTCGTCTTTGATTAGGAGATACTCCCCTTTAGATACAATTTCAGTTTTCATAGCCAACATCAAGAATCCGTCACTATTCTTAGATAGAATTCTCATATTGACATCGATCCTAGTAATGTGCTTCGTATGTCATCAGGTGGAACTACCTGTAGCCTGTACTCGCTTAGAAGATGTCCCTTAAGACATTCGATTTCTGTTGGATTGAATGTCGAAATATGATGAGCCAATCTCAACGATTCAGGATAGCCAAGACTTAAAGAATCATTTCCAAGTAATTTTCCGAAGGCAATATCTATTGTTTTTTCTGGATCAACTATGTCTACACGTAGTATTGGACTGTCATTCTCTCCAAATTTGACGAGCGTATTGTTCCCGATCGGATCTCCAATTAAGCCCTTCATATGTAGATCTAGATCCATATACGCGGGCGACCTACATTCTGTTAGAAAGGAATAGGTGCTTTTAATAATACTTAGATTTGTTTTTTTGGTGATGGCTATCAGAGAATTTTTGTTAGTGCAGCAGTATTCAACAATTTTTTTTATATTTTGCTGGCTAGATTCTAGAGGCGAAGCTTTGAGGGATCCGTCAACAAGTATTATTGAGTTGTCAACTATCCTGGACAACTCATATTGAATCGATCTTTCAGTCCTTACCCGTGTAAGCCTCTTGGCTGATTCATGATCTGATAAGACAATATTGGCAAGCTTGTGATCTAGTTCGGATTCTCTGACGGTGTCATCGTTCACATAGAAAATTATGGGTCCGATTTTATAATGGTGCAGCGCATGACAATTTGATGCCATCGCAATGCCACATTTTACAGCATAAATACTCCCATCATCTGTCTCACCAAGCCTTACACTACTTGAATCAATAGCATAGATACTCGTCATCGTTCGTATAGGCTTGATAATTGTTATTGGTGATGTACAATAAGGATTATATCTGTTAGGTCGCCTATCCAAAGATTGAATGCCATTACCGTCAACCTCGAATAATACTCTCTGGCCTTTACGTAGCTTGTTTATGCCTAAGGAAAAGCAATGTTCAGTAGTACTTTTAAAGACGGCGTCTATTTCAATTTCGCGGCATGACGGAGCCGGACATATATTATTGTTCATGATGGTCAACATATTGTTGCGGGTGTTATTAATTAATATTGCGCAACATGGCCAACATGTTTGAAAATTTTTTAATTGCTGATATGATTACCCATATCGATAATATTTAGGATATTTATGGAATGATCGATTACGCTCCTCCTCCATCGCAATCACAACAAGATGACGTCAAGATTAGACTAAAGCGCGGAGAGTGGGAGATAGAGATAACATGCGGCAAAGACAAGATTAAAGCAGTGATAGAGGACGTTCTTTTTGGAATCGATATCTCAACTGAACCGAATAATGGGCTCGCTACCAAAGTAGAAGAACTAAGAGCTGAAATCGCATCTCTAAAATCTAGAGTAATGGCAATTCCTGAAACACATGGCCCAGGACCGGATAATCTAGTACGACCGAAGGTTGTCATGTCAGCTGGAGCTACGTGTAGGGGAATAATTGAGCTATTATGTCATGAAGGATATTTCGAATTAGAAAAAACTCTGGGACAAGTACACGAGGAATTGTCGAGACGTGGATACCATTACGACAGAACGGCCGTATCTCATTCCCTAACTGACCTGGTACGAGAAGGAAATCTGAGACGGATCGGAACAATTAGAAATTATCGATATCTGCAAAAAGGTAAACCAACCTATACAGGAGAGAATCTAAAAGCAGTTACCTGATATATCTTTGTATTTAATCCGGCACTAGTATGTGATTATTCCAAGTGTTCTGCATCGGTATTCTATGACAATATACCATATTCCAAGAGAACGCAATGTACGCCGATCTCTTTTCCTAAGCCGTCGGAACAAAATGAGAATTATTAAGTACCTTCTTGGCTTAGTACATTACCACCATATCTAAACCACCAGGTTTAGAAATGATGACATTGATTTAGATTAACATTAATGCCTTTTTTCCTCTTGAAGCAGCAAACGTAACATGTAATGAATTGGTAGGAATTCGAATATTAATATCTAAATATACTTACTTGAAGACTGATTCAAAGCATTAGGAAAAGATTACTGCCAAGCCGTTTTCGCTTAGTTTTTTGAATTATAATATCCTTCATGTTGGGCATGGGTCCATCGCATTGTAGGATGCAAGACTTGCAATAGTTAATATTTAGATATAGTTACTACATTTTGGTATAGCTGAATGTGCGGGCCCGAATTATTGCATATTGGAATAGATGATACTGACTCATTAGATGGAAGGTGTACTACACACCTGGCTTACAATATTGTGCGTGATATTTTGAAGAACCGATTAGGTGATTTTGTGGATTACCCCCTATTAATTAGATTGAATCCAAATATACCTTGGAAAACAAGGGGAAATGGTGCCGTTTGCCTGCGATTGAGAACCCATGATCGCAAGAAAATAGTTGATCATGTGACAAGGTACGTGGAGGACGAATCTGCAATAGACGCTGGGGCGAATCCTGGTGTAATAATTTTAGCTAGTAGAGTCGTCCCGGACGTGGTACAAGAATTTGGGAGAAGGGCAATGTATGATATTCTTAGTCTGGAAAAGGCCAAAAAGATTGCAAGAAAATACGACAGCATAGATCATTTTCTATATGGGAACGGCCACGGGTTAATAGGTTCATTAGCGGCAGTTGGTACCCAATTATGGGGAGACCACACATTTGAAGCAATTGCTTATAGAAAATTAGAAAATTGCAAGACCACTCGAAAAATCGATCCCTTAAAGGTAATAAAATGTAGTGAAGAAACGTTTCCTAATACTTTTAATAACTATGACTTTGCTCATCATCGAGTTCTTATTGCTCCCCATGGACCAGATCCCGTGTTTTGTGGGGTAAGGGGAGAGACTCCTGACATTGTGGTATCATCCTTAGAAATGATAAAGCCTAAAGAACAGTTGGATGGATATATGGTTTTTAGATCTAACCAAGGAACCAATATGCATCTTCTAAATGAATTGGAATTTAGAGATATTAAGCCTTACATGTCCGGTTTCTCAGTTTGCAGAGTAAGTAAAAATCCGAATATCATTCATGGCGGACATGTCATATTAGAAGTTAAAGATGATTGTGGTAATAGCATAGCTGCAGCGGTGTATGAGCCTACAGATCTCACGAATATTGCATCAAGGTTGAAAATAGGAGATGTTGTAGAGATAGGTTTTGGGGTAGGAGAATCGACATCTAAGCATCAAGAAGTCCTAAATGTAGAATATCTTTCCATAGTTCAACTCTCACAGGAATTTCGAGTATATAATCCATTCTGCGAGGACTGTAGTAAGAGAATGAAATCAGAAGGGAAAAATAAAGGCTTTCAATGTGAAAAATGTGGATCCAGGAAGAGTACAGCGCAAAAGATTCGTGTTAACCAAGAGCGAGATCTAAAAACTGGACTTTATATTCCCTCTCCAAGAGGTCACAGACATTTAACAAAACCTTCTCATAGATATGATTTAGTGAAGTCTTTTCTCACGATCGATTCAGCATCGAAATTAATTGGATCTTGGGTTTCCTCAATACCGCTAGACCAGAGGATCTCTGAGAACAGATTATAGAAGCCTGCCTTAAAATATTAGATCAGATAGAGTAGTATTAGGCAATCCCTAACATCATCTTGGAGTATAGAATTACTTACCATTGTATAGTAACGCAGATCCAAAATGATGCGAAGCCCATTTTATTTGAAAGGCTTTCTTAAAACTCCCTCATTACTGTTTTTTAATGCATCAGAAGGAAATTGACTCAGTTCACCTGCTCTTTTTAGGTAAACAAGCCATTTCTTATTATAGGTACCATTAATCAAATAGGAGAGTTCAAATGCTTGACTTCCAGATGCAGAAGGCAGAATTTAGATATCATGAATAATGAGTAGTAATATACGTTAGTGTGTGATTAATGCGGCTGAAATATTCTTCAATTAGGTTTATTAAAATAGCTATGCTTCTTTTAGATTTCTGAAACTAAATAAGTGAGAGATTCCATTAGTCTTATATTTTGTAATCTTTTAAGGCTACAATCGTCTCCTGAGAGACAAGTCCGATATTGAAGATCAGAACATTACACATTACATCTCCAATATTATATCCAATGCGGTAGGTTCTAACACGATCATGGAGTTGATGTTATTTCACGATAAGAACCTGCTTGCGCCTATTGTACTCCCTCTGCCATTTACATTGCCATATATAGCAGGTAATAAAAAGTGTCACTACTCTCCCCTATAGAAGACCATCACATGTCAGACAAATGCTAGACCACTTTCAACGTGAAATTTTTTTCACGGTTGGATTTAATCAAATCAGGCTAACTGATTTTAGGATTAGCTAACTGATGAGTCCTGTTTCGTGATTCACTATCACTTGTAAATATCGCAAGAAAATACTTTAATAAAATATCTTAGCCAAGGTCAATAGTCTAATTCAATCTTTTGTACTGGAATATTGGGACAGCAAATACACATGGAATATAAATAAATTGTTTACAAGTAGGTTTTCTAAATAAAGGTAACGATAAAAAATCTTGAATTCTTTTATCAGGCTTTTGCATAGAAACCTGCTTTGCGTTCATATATCTGACCATTTTGCATTGCTTTCTTTATGTATGTCCTTGCCTCATCTTCAGTAAATTTGGTCGTTCTAATTAATTCCTCTATGAAATTCCGTTCACTAACTTCGTTTCGATCTTGTCCAGAGAGGGCGTTAAATACTTCTATGAATATCTTCAGTTTGGAAACCTCACTATGCGGTTTTCCATGAAGTACGCCCAAATCTACCCTTCCAGTATTAACGTCTATTCCAGCTGTTTCTAACATTCGTTGAACAAGATAAATCGCCCGTTCCGCATCCTCGACTTCTACTTTGTCCCTTAATAATAACCTGGCACGGGCTGTAGAAAGCCTAACTAGTCCTTCTAGCTGTCGAGGTGTGACGGTTATCATACCTTCCGATTCCACATTTCGCATTTTCATGTAGTAATTCCGAATGATATCGATTGCCTCCGTAGTTAGGGAAGGCTCTATTTGCTTGGAATAGGAGAGATATTTGCCGAAAAGATCGATATCAATTGCTGATTGGGCTGCACGTTCCGAGTCTCGATGAATTTCAAGTATGTGACTAGCAATGCGAATATCCTTCTCTTGTTCAGGGTTGTCCCTTACCACATAAATAAGATCAAACCTTGTCAAAAGTGGGATCGGTAAATTAACATTTTCAGTGATGTTTTTGAAGGGATCATATTTGCCATACATAGGATTGGCCGCAGATAGAATTGAAGTCCTTGCGTTGAGCGTGGCTACAATACCTCCTTTAGCCACAGAACACGTCTGCTGTTCCATGACTTCATGCAAGGCGGAGCGGTCTTCTGGCCGTATCTTGTCGAACTCATCGATGCACACCAATCCTTGATCTGCTAATACTACTGCTCCCGCTTCAAGCATCATAATGCCGGATTTGTCTCGAATAACGGCTGCGGTCAACCCGGCTGCGGTTGAGCCTCTCCCTGAGGTGTAAAGTCCTCTTGGTCCAATTTTCGCAGCAAACTTCAACATCTCGGACTTTGCTGTCCCAGGGTCACCGACCAAAAATATATTGATATCTCCTCTTCTAGCCGATCCATCTGCAAGTTTCTTCGTCACGGATCCAACAATTAGTAACAGAATTGCTTCCTTAATTACTTCATGACCATATACATGAGGAGCAAATGAAGCAATCAGTTTGTCATATGCATCCGGTTTACTAGCGATAGATAGTATTTGTTTCTCATCTGCACTACTAATAGCGATCCGTTCGATGCTTCTTGTTTCCTTGTTCCCTGCCCTACCACCTAGATATTCAATATTATTGCCCTCCATCCTTAGCCTAAATAGATTCGTTTTCAGCTGTGGTGAAACCTGTTCTTGCTCTATTCTCACGATACCTGTTAACATGATTCTGTCTCCAGGACGACATTGATCTACTAAATCACCCATTACGGTTACCTCGATGTAGTGCGGTAGCTGACCTGCAGGTAAATCTTCGGGGAGTTCTTGAAGGCGAACCATTTGAAAATCAGTAAAAACGCTATTTTCTGGATCCATATCCAACTCTTTTTCGTCACAGTTACTGCATTTTGTTGGTTTCTTCAAAAGAAGGCCCTTCAATATCGCTTCGTTAATAGCATTACAGCTTGTGCAACGATACCCAATTTTCTTCGCAAAAGGTTTTACCTCCGATGATCTCACCACCATACCGGAAACACCGATTAGCTTGTCAATCACTTCGGCACTGATCTCCCTTAAACCCTTCTGGACTGTATAATTGCCAATTCTTACTCTGAGCTTATCACGGATCTCCGTTGCGTAATCTGTGTGAATTTCACTTAGGATTGATAAAACTGCTTGGTTGAATCCCACAAATATTTCGTCAGGGTTATGTGTAATCTGCTTCGCAAAATCTGGATTGGAGATGTCGAAATCAATGTAGTCTACGACTATCGATGTGGAATTTAACGACATCATATGATTAATTTTATCAAAATACTTGTAGCTGCCCTCTCTATCTTTAAATGAGCGTAAAAATCTTTCTAGCTCATTTGCCAGTGCAGAAGCGGTCTGCTGTTCAGTCATACTTATTTAACACTGTCTTTTTAAATACGTCTGTAACACGGTGCATCATAAGATAAAGCTCATATTCTTCAGCGGACAATTTTTCTTTGAGTTCAGGAGATAGTGGAGAAGCCGCTGCAAGTTTTGCGATTTTTTCCAGACGAGAAGCAATAAAGGAATTGAGTGAAACTGATAATCTTTCACGGTCGTCGTCCCTAGAATCTTCTAGATAATCTTTTAATCGTATATAAAAGTCAGGATCAATGCCCGATAAGTCGTGAGGTCTTGCAATTCGCTCACGATTTAACGATCTGGAAACATAAGAAGATACATCAATATCTTGGATATCAACGACACCATTTCGATTCAGCACTTTTGCGAGCCATCGAGGAATCATCGAGATGTCCCCATCCTTCGCATCAATAAACACTCCGCCCAGGTCTAGGCTAAGATCGTGTCTAAACGTGACTCGAATATCCTCCAACATAAATTGGATAAAATATAACAGTTGAATAGAGATCGCATTTTTCGCAGATAGAGTATGGTAGTCATTTTGCACAGCTTTGATATTGGCTGCTTCCGTTATATCCTTTATTGTATTTTTCGTTGACTGCCAAATTATTTGTTTACGCTACATCGATGTCGAGGACTGACAATAGTATCTGCTCGTTTTAGTTAGCTGCATGTCGTTATCCTTAACTCAATATTTTCCCACAAACAACGCCAGGCCCACTAATATAATTTGAACGACCCCGAAGTTCGCAATCCTAATATGCGGTCAGATTTAATTCACTGGGTCAGACACCTATGTCGACAGTAAATAATACCTTTCGAAACTTGATGTGGGTTGAGAAATACCGTCCACAAGATTTGGAGCAGATTGTTAATCAGAACGAGGTAATTGGCGGAATTTCTAGTCTTATCAAGAATCCTGAAGCTATTCCGCATCTACTTTTTGCCGGACCGCCAGGTGTAGGGAAAACTACAGCTGCCTTATGCCTAGCAAGACATTTGCTCGGAGAGGATTGGCGAAAGGATACCCTAGAGTTAAACGCTTCCGATGAGAGGGGCATCAAAATGGTTAGAGAAAGGGTAAAATCATTCGCAGCTGTCTTCAAGTTAGTCACAGATTCAAATAGCGAACAGAACATGTATCGATTAATTCTACTAGATGAGGCCGATGAAATGACTCCAGAGGCGCAGACAGCATTAAGGAGAATTATTGAGGATAGTTCAAAAACGACGAGATTTATAATTATATGTAATTATTTGTCACAAATCATAGACCCACTTCAAAGTAGGTGTGTAATCTTTAGATTTACTAGATTGGCTGAAAAACATGTGATAGACCATATGAAGATGATATGTAAAAAGGAAGGGATAAATTTCGAGGAGAAGGCGTTATCAAAAATATATGAAATCACCTCAGGTGATCTTCGTCTATCTATCAATATCCTTCAGGCTTCTGCAGCAACAAAACACGTCTCGATCTCGAATGTGCTGTTGACTATGGGAATGTCTGGTAGAGCAAAAGTAGCGGATATTATCAGATTAGCCATTTCAGGTAAATTTAATGAATCGAGAATCAAGCTGATGGAATTGACAACGGTTTATGGCATGTCACATGGTGACTTTTTGAAATATGCAAATCAAGAAATCTATTCTATGAAGCTACCCGATCCAAATAAAATAGCTGTCCTGATGGCGGAATATGACTTTCGCCTGGCAACAGGAGCTCATCCTGATCTCCAGCTAACTGCTTTTTTGGCACAGCTGGCACATCATGGTTCCAGCCAATTGTAGATATTTCATATTAGTCGATCCTTATCTTAAATATTTTTTACCTGCTAAAGGATTTGACTAATATCAATTTCATTCATGCATGAAGTTAATTTTGCCAGACGACTTGGGCCTAGTTAGTTAGGAGAAATATTTGCAGAAGGTGAATCCGGCTTCGGTAGAGAATCATAGATATTACTGATATCCTCAGGTATGAAATTCGTCTATACAAATTACAGAGGACATACTCATGGATAGGTAGCAGCTAATGATATGTCTTACTAGCGCAATGTCTAATTCAACAGACGAAAAAAAAATCAACAGACGATAGAGATATTAGTTGAAAACCTTATATCGGAATCCCTTTTTATAGCACACCATGAAACGTATTGAGGCAATTATTCCGCATGAGAAGACTACAGAGTTGAATGAAGCATTGAAAGAAGCCGGGATCGGAGGTTGTACTATTCTGGAAGCGAAAGGTCGAGGAAAGGGTGAAAAAGCCGTGGTTGAATCTGGAAGAGGAACAGCTCGGTTTGTGTCAGAATTCTCAGTCAGATCCAATTTTGTCATAATTGTTGGTGACTCTGAAGTCGACAAAGTCATCACTACGATATTAGGTACAGTCAGTACTGGTTCGACAGGCGATGGCAAGATCTTTATCTCTCCAGTGAATGATGCGATCGATATAGGAACAAGGAAAAAAGGCGAAACTGCGGTTGTCTAGTACTTAATGATTGAATGTTGCACATGCAACCTTAGTTGACATGTTGGTTTAAGTCGAGTCTTGCGTTAACTGGCTAGGAAACCAGAGAAGTATTCAAATTCACAAAGATAGCCGGAGAATATGCAAAATTGAAATGTCAACTTACAAAGGGGTAACCTGATCAAGGAATCTTAAACGTCAGGAAGGAAAATAAATACCGTTAATCAGTAGACCTCGTTGAATTGGATTTGCTTCTAATATGTTCCTAAGGATATTGTATGAACACGCAAAAATACTAAATCAATCCGGTTTTCAGAATTCTAGACCCCAACCATATTCTATTATAATTTTACTAGGAGTGGAACGGGCCCGGAGGGCTTCGATCCCTCGCCCTGCGGTTCCGAAGACCGCCACGATGTCCTGACTACGCTACGAGCCCGACAATGTTTGATTAAATGGTAGTCTTAAATCTATTCTTCTGGCAAACATTACAGAGACTAATCAGCCTTCTGTAGAAAACTGAGGGTGAAGTTTATCCTTCAGTGTGAAACTTTTTCAGATTAACTATTCCTAATCTTATTCTAGCGACCGAGGTTGTAAATATGACAATTTTTTGATCTACATATGTTCTGCAAGCGTTGGCAGTGATACTGCAGGGAGCATATTGTCGACATGAAATGTGTGACTCTGCTACAAATACTCCTACCATGCCCACTCATTGGCATCATGAATTCTCTTTTATAGACTATTCATACTCACATTTGAGATAACGTCAGATCAACTCCAGGGTTACTAGACATAACCATTTATCTCTGTTCTATTGCTTGTATCTACTACCTAATTGAAAGTTTCAGAAAGAACTAGTGGTGTAGAATATGCAATTCGTGATATCATCCTACATGCTAAAAGTTATGAGGAATCCGGAAAGGAAATAATATATCTTAACATCGGAGATCCCGTTAGGTTTGATTTCAAGACTCCAGATCACATTAAAAAAGCACTAATAGATGCCGTAAATAACGGAGAAAATTATTATGCGGAATCAGAAGGCCTTCCAGAACTTAAAAGGGCAGTTGTCGAAAAAGAGAATGAAAAGGGGTTAGGAGTAGTAGAAGAGGATGTCATTATTTCGAATGGTGTGTCTGAGGGGTTAGATATGGTAATGGCGTCAGTCATAGATCCTAATAGCGAAGTACTTATGCCAGGACCATATTATCCTCCCTACGCATCTTACGTCAAGTTCTATGGAGGAAGACCTATCGAATTTCAATTGCATCAAAATGGGGGCATTGATGTTGAAGACATAGTCTCGAAAATCACGCCAAAGTCGAGGGCTATATGCATTATCAATCCGAATAATCCTACTGGCGAGGTCTTTGATAGAAAGAATTTGCAAAAGGTAATTGATCTAGCGGCCGAATATGATCTTTACTTAATATGCGATGAAATATATGATAAAATTGTATTTGACGAACAATTTGTGGGTATTGGGAGAGTCTCGAAAGATGCTCCGGTAATTTTATTGAATGGCTTTTCGAAATCTTACTTAATGACTGGATGGCGTTGTGGGTATATTTGCCTGAATAGCGATTCAAAACGTCTTGAATCACTACGAACAAATATCCCCAAATTGGCTAGAGTTCGGATCGCTTCTAACTTGCCTGTTCAGGTCGCAGCGGTACAGGCTTTGCGCGGGCCGCAAGATCATATAAACATCATGGTCGACAAGCTCAAACGAAGGCGAGATTATATAGTCAGACGCTTGAACGCTATCGATGGAATAAGTTGCATTAGTCCTCGTGGTGCCTTTTATGTATTTCCAGAGATCGATCTAGGACATAATTGGAAGAATGATAAGGAATTTGTCTTTGACTTTTTTGATAATACAGGAATTCTTACAGTAAATGGGTCAGGATTCGGTAGTAAATATGGATCCAGTCATTTTAGAGCAGTCTATTTACCATCTGAAGATATTCTTGAAAAAGCCATGGATAAATTGGAATTATTTATGAGATCAAGAGTCTAGAGAATTTGATATCGCAGTGCGTTTTCCTAGAATTCATATACCTCTGGGCTGATTGGTCAGAAGTACAAGTTGGCTTCAAATATCCGGATCTTGAAAGACCTATGCCGGAAAAGATCGATTGTCAGCTAATGGCAAATGGTTCTAACCTAATTAGCCCAATCTGTCTAGACGATATCTCTGTTAGGATGAGCCCAACCAAGAAACAGTAAATCAACAAGATCATGTAAAATTATATTTCAATAACTTCTCCTGTTTCGGGCGCCCTTGCATCAAAACCGTATTTCTCATTAATTTCTTCTGCAAATCGCATACAGGAACTACCATCCCCATGTACTGTCAATACTTTGGGAGTGCCTTCAATACGATCGAGGATCTCAAATAGTTCTGATCTGCTATTATGAGCAGAAAATTCAAACCGCTTTACGTCTGCTAGACATCTTTTCTCTTTACCATTAAACATGGTTACTCTTCTTTCCAATAGAATTCTGCCAGGTGTATTGTTTGCCTGGTAGGACACCAGCGCGATTCCGTTCCGTTCATCCTTTGCTATTTCCTGCAGGTAAAAAATTGCAGAGCCTCCTACCAGCATACCTGCAGGAGATATGATAGCACAAGGCTCTTTTACGACCTTCTTCCTTCTATTCCATCCTCTCACCCATTCTGCTTCACCTATTGCCTGCTTGAACATATCAGGATTCCTTAGGAACGAAGGATGTCTCAGCATAATTTCGTTGGCTTTGAGGGCCATTCCATCCATAACAATCTTATGATTGAAGTTATTATTTTTCAAGACGCATGAAATCTCCTGAGCACGTTCGACAGAGAACGCAGGGATAAACAGTGTTCCGCCTCTTTCAATGACTTCGTTTGCAAATTCCACAAGATCCCTTTCGGATTGTTCTCTAGGAGTCTGTTCTGATTGTGAATATGTACTCTCTATAATTAATAGATCAATTTTCCCTATATCTAAATCGGCAGGTCTAAGCAGATTTGTGCCTCTTGTGTTAATATCACCTGTATAAAAAATACGCTTAGCGTTGGATTCTGCGAGTACAGTTGCGCCTCCAAGTATATGACCAGATTCATGCAGCGTTATCTTGAGATCATTTTTTATAGAAATCGGTTCACGATATTGTAGAATTTTCGAATGGTTCATCATGGTCATTATATCAACGAACTCGAAAGGGAGATAGAATCCGGAGATTTTTATCATATCTTCCAAAAGGAGTCTCGATAGTTCGAATGTGGGAAGAGTCCCAATCGCTTGCACCTTCGTATCTTTTGATAAGAACAATGATGGCACAAATCCTGAATGATCCAAATGGGCATGAGTAACTACAACTGCGTCTATGTCCTTCGGCCTGACATGGACAGGAAAATTTGGTTCTCTCTTTATAAGAACGCCATAGTCTAAAAGAACATTTGTCTTATTAGTAGTGATAAGGAACGCAGAGCGGCCCACTTCCTTTGCTGCCCCTAGTACGGTCACTTTCATTATTTTTGCACGACTGAAGTTCTGTCGATTACACCATACCACGGCGGTATGGATAATAAATCTGAGATAACAAATGTATGCTCAGGTAAGGCAAATTAGCTATTGTCAAAACAGATCTCCCAGAGGCGTTCTTCACAAGAAATAGGATCGCCCGTGCTTTCTAGATATCTAAACCCGCATTCGTCTAGCACGTTCTCAAAGTCATATCGGTTGCTCAAAGATTTACATTCTTCGTTATTATTTCGTTTTAGCGCCTTCACTATAACCTCAGACTTTGTCTCGTTGCTGCAATATATATACCATAGATTATGGGCTCTTCGCATATTTGAGAGTTTAAGATACGTTTCCAACGGGATCTTCGTATAATGACGATTCAATATCTCATAATTGACATCATCCCAAGATGGAGTACGCCAGTACGCAATCCTCCTGTAGCCATGACCGTCATATTCTGCGGCAAGACTGAGGCCTTGGTCTAATGTCGTAATCACGACGTCAGACCTAGACTTGATCGCATCCCTAAAATCCACACCAGGATCCATCCAGCCAACGAAAATGATGTCGTAGTTTTGTTCGATCCCCCACTGCGCGTCTGCAATTTTAATGAAATTAGGCTTTCCAATCCCGCATTCATAAAAAATTTCCGAATTTTTTTCTATACCAGTCGCGTTTGGAATATACTGTCTTATCCTCTTTAAAAAATCTCCATAACCACATCCCACATCCAAATATGAAGGATCTTTTGAAACCGAATATGCTATTGAAACCAGGCGCAAGACATCAATTTTTCTATATGAAAAATAAGTCCCGCTCAGAAAGGGGAAACTATAGCGTTCGTGATGCCTTGATATCGAATGCGTTCTATAACGCTTTAGGGAATTTATTGCTTCCTTCAATGCATGATAACTATATGACATTATACATATGTTCTCCAAACATCCTAAGAATCATATTAATCTAGAGTAGTTCAAATATTATTTTATCATGAAGCATACTATTTGAAAAACGTCATATCATTGCATTCAGTAGACAATAATACATCCTCTGTTGGAACACACTTCGCGAGTCACGCAGAAAGTAGATTTATCTAGCTCACAAGATCGACTGTAATTGTGAGGCAATAGATGTTTGGAGGTTTAGCCTACATATCTTCGCATGATAGGATAATTCTATTGAGTATGATGATAAACCGGATAGAATTTAATAGGCACTATTTCTTGCCGTTCCTATAGATGGATATTCAAGAGCGCATAGATTTGATCACGAGGTGCCCAACTGAGGAGGTTGTTAGAACTGAGGAGCTTGAAGAATTGTTTGAAGTCAATTCCACTCCCAGACATTATGTTGGGTTAGAAATCTCTGGTAAATTGCATCTTGGAAGTTTGGTACTAACTGGCTTCAAGATTAATGATTTTATTAAGGCTAATGTTAAGGCGATAGTGTTTCTTGCCGACTGGCACAGCTACATAAATAATAAGCTTGGTGGAAATTGGGAAAAAATTCAGATAATGGGGAAATACTACGCTGACGCATTTAATTTTTTTTGTCCAGGTGTTCAAATCGTAACAGGCAGTGAGCTTTACTCGAAATGTGGAGTCGATTATTGCCAAGACCTCATTAGATTCAGCAAACACTTGACTTTGGCACGTGCAACTCGATCACTAACAATCATGGGAAGAACTGAGAAAGACGCCCTCGATCTATCTCAGTTACTCTATCCTCCTATGCAGTCAGCAGATATCAAAGCCCTAGGCATAGATATAGTTCATGCTGGAATGGATCAAAGAAAAATCCATATGCTTGTAAGGGAAGTCTTCCCTAAACTTAATTGGAGAGTTCCAGTCATGGTACACCATCATCTGTTACCAGGCCTATCAGAGCCAGCCATGGTTGGACAGACTGATTCATTAGAGGAAACATATATTACGAGTAAAATGAGCAAGAGCAAACCATCTAGCGGGATCGCTATTCACGATGATGAAAAGACAATACACGAAAAAATTCGTAAGGCATATTGTCCTATAGACACCAGTGAGGGTAATCCGGTTCTTGAATTGATTAATTATATAATATTCCATGAATTTTCGCACTTCACCATCGAACGTTCATCGAAACATGGTGGAAATGTTACTTATTATAGCAAGAATGATGTTACAAAAGACTTCCTAAAGAAAAAAATTCATCCTATGGATTTGAAGAATGCAGTAGCCGTACACATTAATAGAATAGTTGAGCCAATTCGGAAACATTTTGTGGGCAGGGAACCTCAGTTTAGCTAGTCGAATGTAACTCCGGTATAACGATGGCTGAGGCTTTTTGAGTTTGCTATAAAACCCGACGACAAGAACAGTCGAAGAGCTTTTGCAAAGCGACCTCGGTTATACCTCATTAGTTGTCGTAGGCGCTTTTCGTTATTTGATTTATGAGTGAGAATTCCCCAATTTGAGGAGATTGTGTGTGATAGATTTAGGCAAGTATAATAATACACAAGTCGTTAAGCCAAATTTATTCCCGCTGTTAATTGAAATGACTATCTGCACAACTCGCAGCATCATTTTTTACCTACCTAGGCTATGCGTTCATTGCCTCAAGTTTATGCATCAGGTAGCTATAATCGGAAGATTGTTTCATACCTATCAACTAGGAAAATATACATTATAAATCATGATATATATTTATTTAATAATGAAAGAGCTAAAGAATCTAGGTGTTAGAAGATCACCTTAGAAAGCCAGGTGGCAAAGCATGTAGAATTAGATCGAAAAAGATGGCTAGTAAGATACCTACTGTTGGGTTCAGTAGCGGTGGTCCTTGCACTTAAGTTATACTTGTTGCTATTTGTGATGGACTTTACTTTAGGTATCTATAGTTTCTTTTCGAGCTTCGTCCTTTTTAATATCTTGTTTTTTGCATATACGAAATATAAAGATCCGTACATCGATGCTGCGAACATTCCCACAAATTCTATGAACATGGATAGTCTACCGCTTTTTTCTATTGTAGTTCCTGTGAAAAATGAGGAAGATAACATCAGAAACTGTGTACAGTCTTGCATTAACCAAACATATCCAAAGAAGGAAATTATCATAGTGAATGATGGGAGTACAGATAAAACCGCAGAGATACTAGATAATATGAGACGCGAAGAGAAAGCAAAGAATACTGACAAACAACAATTGCGCATTCTTCACTTATCAAGGAGTGTTGGAAAAAAAAAGGCTATAGAATTCGCTAGTCAGATATCTAAAGGTGAAATTTATGCTTTTATGGATAGCGATTGCGACATGGCGTACGATGCCGTTGAAAAGGCCGCAAAGATCTTTATGTCTGATAAACAACTCGGAGCACTAACATCGCACGGTCGGGTCAGAGGTGCACACTCAGGAAATATATTGGAAAAATTTCAAGACGTATATATTGACGGCTCGTGCAGGGCGGTTAAGGCGGAAGAAAGTTCATTTTCTTCTGTTACCTGTTGTTCAGGCTCTCTCAGTTTCTATAAGAGAGAAGCTATTCAACATTTTATCCATGAATGGGCACACGACACCTTTCTTGGGATGGATTTTAAATTCTGTACTGACCGACGTATGACTGCTTATGTTCTTGGGACAAGGCCTAGAATGCCTGAGAACAGTGCCGATAAATCGTCAGATGTGAGCTCGAAGGACAACGTGCATCCTGTGCCGAGTCCTGGGCTTGATATTCCGATTCTAGCTGTCGGAAACGATGAATTGGAAGTATTAGAAAAGACTACAGATCCTGATCGCGAGTATGATAAACGCTCCACTCCTCCTCATTGGAATGTCAAGTACAGCTATAGCATAAGGGTAAACGTAGGAGTACCTAACAGAATCTCAGCACTCATACAACAGCAAATCAGATGGAAAAAGAGCTTTATTCGAAGCCTGTCCTCTACCGGAGGGATGTATTGGAGTCGCCCATTTTATGTTGCTATGCTTTACTATATACAAACAGCGATGAAATTTATCCGCCCTTACATAGTGTTGCACGCATTAGTTATACTGCCCTTTGAAGGAGACTTGAGATCTACCGTTTTATGGATCATGGGTATAATGTATACCGGTATGATTTTTGCCGTAGATTTCAGGTTACGCAACCCAGGCGACAGGCTATGGTTATATCGCCCAGTATTCACTTTTCTCACTACCTTTGTCTACACATGGTTGCTCCCAGTGGCCGCCATTACAATAAGAAACAAATCATGGCGGTAGCTAGAGTAGAGATCCCACTATTAAGTCCGAAATACGACTCCGCCTAATTTCACTCAAAATTTACAACACCTTTGCAACTTATGGTTTGAAGAGATCTATCTGAAATAAGACAAGTGTTGATCAACATTTCTACAAAATGGCATGTGTGGTTACTATGCCCTTTTGCTTACTATTGGAAGGTTGGCTTTACCCTAAGACCTTTATTAGCTTTTACACGTCGAAAGCATGGATATAGAATTGGATGTCCAAATACTGAAATTGCGAACTAGTACGAGTTACACGTCAACCGAATAACACTTTACTACAAGAGCCTGATATATTGCTTAGGATTTCGTTTTAGGGGCCAATATAAATACTTATAATCCATATTGATCTGTAATTTTATGATGGTATACAAATCTAGCCTGATAAGGCCAATACTAGGATTTTTTGTAGCATCCCTATTATCGTTGTTTTTCATCTCTCATCCATTAACAACATTTGGGCAGAATACTACGCTTGTGAAGCCCACAACGGGGGGCAGTCTGAAGGTTCAGATCGAACCTACCCCAGGAACCGTCAAGGTGAATACGCCAACAAAATTCAAAATAACCTTCTCCAAATCACCAGGTAATGTCCAACCGCATATTGATTATGATTTCCTTATTACGAGGAACGGCAAAGGAGTTTTCTCAGCATCTTCGTCTACAGGTCAAACAGGGGTCCCGCTACACACCGCTGAGGGTATTATAACTATACCTTATGTATTTCATTCACCAGGTAATTACACACTAACAGTAAAAGTGTTTGGTATACTTTTTAATCCAATTAGACCGGAATCTGCAGACTTTCCGATCATGGTAAGTTGATACACTTATTAGATTGCGTGTCGAGTATACGATCACTGAAATGTAAGTGTCAGTATCCTGTATATTGACGAGCGTCGTATCAAAGATGGCGATGGGAAAAGATGAAGACGAAAATGTATATTTTTAATTAAGATTTACGTATATTACAAAAATTACTTGTACCTCTACGGCTACCAATACCTAACTTAGACTAGGAAAGATACAAATCTGGTCTGCATTTACTCCCCCCTCCCCAGCGATTTTGATGGGATATCTGTGATACAATGTATCTATCTATTAAAAACTTTATCTCATTTACAGGAATATAGGTCAGACATAGTTACATATTAGACAAGAATTGTCTTTGTTGTTGTGCGGATGTAAAGAATGAATTCTAGGCTCTCATAACATTATTATTGAACTCTGTGACAGTATCGATTGTCCTATTGCAGACCTTTAAGTTCTCTCTAAGAGTATCAAGACTATTAATTAGGAGTTGATTGTTAACGTCGACTGCCCTAATCGTGCTGTTAGTAATCTGATTAGACTGATTTACCAATTGCTCCGCATATGGACCAGAGGAATGAATTGACCAATTGTTTCCTAGTAGCTGTTTTTGAGTAGATACTGTAGTCTGAATAATATTTTTTGCAGTCTGGATATAGTCAAGCTGAAGATTAGAGATAGACTGATAATATTGGGGTTGAGCCTTAGCCATTTCGTCCACGGTTCTCAGTAAATTTTCCTTGACAGAATCGTAAACATTGTTAAGGCCTTTGAAGGCGCTTGTAGTGTTCTCTGCAGGTTTATACTCTACCATACTACATATATAACTACAGTCCTATATAAATATTGGTAATCAATACCATTGTTTACCAAATAAAACCGTATTAGTATCAATAGATGCTCAGGTATACCTACTCCGAACTAATTATTTTTAAGGACCAGGAGCTTCAAGAGAGTATCATTATGTGGTAACACACAGAGTTAATATCCAAGAACCTTTGACCGAAGGTAGCATATTTGTCTAGCCAACCCGATTTGTTTTAACTTGACAAAATACAACTCTAGTCCTGCAGATCTAGCTGATGGTCAAAAAAAATTCAGGAGTCGATCTAAAGTAGTGATTCTTCAGACCAATACAAGCTTATTTGCTTTCGATACGAACAGTTGGTTCGGGGTAAATCATAGTTTTCTACTCAATTCTGTCAATGGACCAGCTATCTCGATATTTGCTTAACTTATCAATACGATTTAGTCTTATCCACAATCTAAAAATTAACAAATCTTCCCTGCAAAATTGACATTACCTGGTAATGGAGATGCCTGAGAGCCACTGACGATAACAAGATTCACTTATACTAGTTTCAAGCATAATCGCTTAACCTCTTCTCATTCGAGAATCTTCTTTTATAGTCCGTATAAACTCTTCCAATTTCTTTAAACTCTCAGGATGCAAGTGATGCTCAATTCCCTCCGCATCCCTATTAGCTATATCGACCGTTACACCGATCATTTTGAAAAATTCTGCAAGAAGGCCGTGTCGTTCCCTAATGCTCTCTGCAACTCTTATGCCCTCGTTAGTTAGACTAATGCCTCTATATTTTTCGTATTTGAGATGCCCACTCTCACCTAGCCTTTGTACCATTTTTGTAACGCTTGGAGAGCTTACGTTGAGGTATTTGGATATTTCAATTGTCGTTGCATACCCTTTTTGCTGAATTAGCTCGAATATAACTTCTAGATAGTCTTCCATTCTGTCTGTTCTATCTTCTTTTTTCGTGTTATTAGCGTCGCGTATTGATTCTAATCTTGTTCCTTTGGTCGCAGGCTCCATGCATATCCCAGTGATACATCATACAATAGGTACATTCCTAATTATGCTTTTACTAAGCCCTGTTAAACAATAATTATACAATATTTCCAACACTAGTATTATAAATGACAATTTGCTCGGCTTACTCCGTTTGCAATTCATACATTAATTTTTATATTTTATAAGAGATAGCAGAAAAATGCATTAGTTCAAATTCTCACAGATAGTTCATGTCAATTAGTAAGGGAAGGAATTTCATATAATCAAAATCACGCTGGACATTCGTACTAGGAATAAGATATGATTAAGGACGAGTGATAATTATCTAATTTGATGGATGAGAATTATTAGAATGACCCCGTACAGAGGGTTTGTATACCGATTATGTTTTATACGCTTGAGGATCAAGGGGAATATAACAATTTCTGTAAGTTAATCATTTAGTGACGTTTTGTAGCGTAAAACAAAAAAGCATCATGTATTTCATACATTTAGATGTTTGAAATTTGCCATGGGGCAACAACCTTACAGGGATAGATATACTCCGCGAAATGGATCTTTTCTTCGTCCATAAGGAACGTTGATTTGCGATAACTGTACATTTTTAGATACTTTTCCTTGGAAATGACTAATATTGTTCTCTGTCAAGACATTTTGTAATATCAGTTCGAATCAAATATATTAAACATGACAAAGCCTATGCGAGGATCTGACCATAAGCTCAATCAAATTTCAGTTTAATATTCCTCCCTCCAGATATTCATCGAGTTGAAAGCAGAAGTTTAGTGCAATAGATATCCGAGGCTATACAACTTTATTTAGTTCACGTGTACAACTATGGTTTGCCAGAGATGATATGGCTATCAATTAGTGCCCTTAACTATCTTGTTTAATATGACCTATAAAGGATTCGAGATCTGCTGTTGCAAGGCAACATACTTTATCTCCGGCACCGTAGTAAACAAATAACCTTCCGTCCAGTACACATCCACCAGTGGGAAATACCACATTGTTAACATCTCCGTATAGTTCATATGATTCCTCTGGTTGCAATATCGGTCTTCTTGTCCTAGCAAGTATCTTGTTTGGTCTTTCCAAATCCAGAAGTGCGGCGCCGGCTCTATAAACTTTATCGTTGCTTACTCCATGATAGATAACTAACCAACCATATCTCGTTTTGATAGGTGGCGGCCCAGCTCCGACCTTTAATTCCTCCCAATCGGACCGTGGACTCATAAGGAGAGTGTATTTGCTACGGGCCATCAAAGAGTCCCCTTCCCCAAGCCAGATACTCGGCCTATCTACTCCATAATCCTTCCCAACCCATCGACTAGGTCTGTGTAACGAAAAGTACGTATTTGTTCCTTTCCCGCTTGTTGAACGTGTATCAAATTTATGTGGGAAGAAAACAACATCTTTGTCGTCGTCGGTTTGTTTTGTTATGATACCCAATCTGGTAAAAACATGATAATCACTCGTCGTAGCCAATGCTGATAAAGTCTCTGCTCCTTCGCGTACATACTTTGAAGGAATCACATAAACAAGGTAATCCCGGTGACCAATCTTTACCAAACGAGGATCTTCTATACCGAACCTCTCATATTCGACGTTAGGAGCAATGGCCACCTCATTACGTCTAACAAAGGTACGGCCATCAGTGCTGGAAGCATATCCCACTCTTGAAATATAGTTTTCATATTCTCCAACAGCACGATACAACATATGAATTCTAATTCCGTCGTATAATACTCCGCAGTTAAATACCGCCCCAGATTCCCACCAATTATTGTGATTAGGACTCAAAATCGGATTCTTACTATACCTCTTCAGGATCATCTCGTTCGCGGACAAGCCAAATGCATAAGTAAATCTTTGGTTTTATTAACTTACCCACGTTACTGTAAATGGTGTAGAATTGTGGAAG
>JANWJI010000056.1 GCA_025449515.1 Nitrososphaeraceae archaeon
CAAAGCACAAGAAGTAGAAGCAGGACTAAAAGTAATGCTTTACAATAAATTCATTAGTCTATAGGCTCAAATAACACTTCGTATTGGATACTATTCGACAAATCCATTAGAATTGAGCTACAAGGTAGATCGGTTGATATAGCAGAACCCAGCATTCGGGTATTTGTTGCTGTCTCAAAAGAAAATTATAAAAGAAGCATTCCTTACCAAAGAAAATGATCCAAACTTTCGATACTTAACTATTCCGAGTGGCTTCTCCAATTCCAGCTCTGCAATTAAGGAACCTCCGACCGACCCTAGTTCAAAAAGAAGGATATGGATAGAGGCCTATGGCTGTCCTTCAAATATTGCGGATTCTGAAATGATTAAAGGATTGCTTACTGCTGACGGGTTTGATTTGGCCAGAAATCAAGCCGAAGCAGATGCCAGTATCATAGTAACGTGCTCAGTTAAGGATTCAACTGAGCATAAGATGATTCATCGAATTAAAGAGATTACAAAGATAGGCAGACCAGTTGTTGTCGCAGGTTGTCTTGCAAAGGCAGACAGTAGCAAAGTTGAATCTGTCGATTCTAAGGTCTCTCTGATAGGTCCTAATTCTATTGCTAACACGGTCCATGTTGTAAGATCTGCATTGCTTAATAAAAAAGTCTTGGCGCTGGAGGACTCGGTATTACCTAAACTGAATCTGCCTAGAGTTCGATCTAATAACATTATTTCGATAGTGGAAATAGCGACCGGATGTCTTAGTGAATGTAGCTTTTGTCAAACGAAGATCGCTAGGGGCTGGTTAAAGAGTTATCGGATCGGCGATATAATTAGACAGATAAGGCGAGATATATCCGAAGGATGTAAGGAAGTATGGCTTTCTTCTACTGACAATGGCTGTTATGGCAGAGACATGGGTCTCGACTTGGTCCATTTATTGGATTCATGCATAAGCATTAATGCCAACTTTATGCTAAGAGTTGGAATGATGAATCCGATGTATATTCCAAGTATGGAACAAAAATTAGTAAAGGTTTTTAAACAGAATAAAAAAATTTTTAAGTTTATTCATATTCCTGTTCAAAGCGGAAATGACAGAATACTAAAAATGATGAAACGTGGTCACACTGTTGATATATTTAAGAGACTTGTAAAGATGCTTAGATATGAGATACCCAGGGTAACTATTGCTACAGATATTATAGCAGGATTCCCGTCCGAATCTGAAGCTGAGTTCCAAGATACACTTTCATTAATATCAGAGATTCGGCCTGACGTTGTAAACATTTCTAAATATAGTTCCAGACCTGGGACCAGAGCTGGCAAAATGAATAGATTGGACTCACAGCTAGTGAAGAGAAGAACCGAACAACTTCATGTGTTGGTCAAAAAAATATCTAATGAACAAAATCTAAATTGGAAAAATTGGAGAGGTAGCATTTTAGTCGATGAATTAACAACGGATGCATTGATCGGAAGGAATTTCACTTATAAGCCGATTTTTGTTCCTTTCACCCAATGTGGATTGTCAAAAGAGTTGGCTAATGATAAGCTCGGTTCAGAAATTCAAGTCAAGGTAGAAGATGTCTCTCCGAATGCATTGCGTGGTAGTCTGCTGTAATAATCTCAGAGATAGAAGAGACGGTATGTGAAAATCAATTTACCTTGATTGATCCGAGAATTTTATTTACTACAGGTAACTGTTTCGCAAACTCGCGTTGGGCATCGATATATGAAAATGTATATTTCTTCCCATTACTTACTGTCCAAATATCCATAGATTTAAGGGGGAAAGTCAGTGACGGATCATCACTATTGTATGAGTAGAGTATTTTTTTCGCTACATGATCTCCGAGATTAGTAGTATTTGATTCGATTAGATGAAAATTATTAACTTTTGCAGCCTCAGCCATGTTCGTGCGAGTTAGATCATCCAATGTCTTACCACTTTGTGGTAAACCCTCTACCGAGACGAGAATAATTGGTGGAATGATATCCATATCGCTTTGTCGAGTTGAATTTAGTCTGATAACTGTGGTCGGACCTATTTTTTGAGTTGATACTGGCCAATCTTTTGGGTGTTGGAATTTAATACCCAGAGACGAATTCTCGTAAGCCTCGAAGGCTATAGTACGCATATCAGCAGTTGCATTGTTATTATGCATATGCTTCATCTGTGCGATCACCGGGGTAAGTGAACCAGAAGAAACCGCAATGGACGTAAGGATACAGATTGCCCCCAATATCACTACACTGAGCCTTCGATCTATACGCTCTGGCATTTGGATGAGTTGGCTATGTTGTCGTCAAGTATAAGATTCTATTGATTACTGCGATAAATTATGGAAGCACGTGATATGCAGAATGATTAAAAGTCAACCTCAACGGTTGTACAAGATTCAGAACTTCAGATTCCTTTACGGATTCTTTTATTGAAGCTCTATCCTCATCCCAATAAATTTTAGGCTTGGTTCGTCTGTTCAGCTGGCACAGTATCTGAAGGTTTCGTTTTCGTTTCTGCCTTTGTCTCTTCAAATAGAGATACTACCAGTGTATCGTTCTCGTCCTTTACCATCTTTACCCGCACCTTTCTCGGAGGATTTGTCTTGCCCTTTCTCCAAACGTGTCTATTCAGCTCTTGATCAAGTTTAACATCTTCAGTCTTCATATGCTTTGTCGCAAACTCCCTTATCATGTTGATTACTCTATCGGTTCTCTTATAAGAGGGGGTTATCCACGCCTTGCCTAAATTAATTGTATATACACGACTATCACTTTCTTCAGTACTAGACATCTAACTCATACATCCTCTATCCAACATTTACATCTGTTCTACGCCATAATCTACGTTTCGGATTAGTTCTTACATGTCTGTGAGTTCTTATTATAACCCATGCCGGCACTGGTCTGTTCTGTTTAGTCTTTCTTAATAATCTTCTTTTTCTTGAAGTATTTTTCCTGGCCGCCATATTAATCGAAGAGTATTTACCCCTATTTTTAAGTGTTATTCGTTAGGGCTCCCGTTTTATTTATTTAGCCTTTCGGGAAAAGATTAAGTATGTGAAGACTCTCCCACCTGACTATACTAGTATGACTGATTGGGATCTTCTTACTCCCGGTATCGGTTTGACATCGATTGGTATAGTGGGAGTAGGAATTTCGCTCGCTGGGATAGCCAAGACCTTCGTGGAAGGAATGCACGCCGTCTCCCTTTTGACGATGCTAATCGGGATGATCTTTATTGCATCTGGCCTTTTCAAGGATGGATTTCCAACTTCGAGCAGAGCTAAATCTGCTGCTCTTATTACATTAGGATTTTTGGTCACTTTTGGTGTGGCAGCTGCAGTTACGGTCAGTGCTCAAGTCCCTAGTATATTTGCGTATATTGGATTAATGATGATCATAGGGATACCAAGTGTCGTCATCGCAGTGGCTTCAGCCAAGAGGTCACCATACATCAAGGCCCTGTCCATTATGTTCATTTCAGCAGCAGTAGTCGGAGGTATCACTTTTTACGCCTTTGGTTTAGTAACTCCAAAACCTCCTTCTGCCCAGAGTCAAAATGCCACAAATAGTGCGCAAGCCGGGTCAGGTACACCAAAGACTGTGGAGTTAAAAAAAGGCACATTGATATCAAAAATATCGATAATGCCTGGTGCGTCGGCTAAAGGAAATCCAAATTATAACCCAAAAGCTCTACTCGTAACAAAGAACGCTGGCATAATTTGGACAAATAACGATAATGTTCCTCACACAGTCACAAGCGCTAAGGATCAAGGAAAAACATTCGATTCTTCCATCATCATGTCAAAGAAGACGTTTACATTGGATGTTTCCAAACTGACACCTAGTGGATATGATTACTTTTGCACTATTCATCCATTTATGAAAGCAAAGTTTACTGTTAAATCCTGAAAATTCAAGATCGCGAATCGCATTTGAAATTCTACAAAATCACTGATAATACCTTAGTACATTATCTGCAACATATTTTAGAAAGTCGTTGATTGATCTACAAGAATAAGCTGAGTGAAAACAATAATGAGGATTAGCCAGACCCAACTCACGGAATTGGTCGATATTGCAACGTCATCTTTACCAAACGAATCCTGTGCGTTGTTAGCTGGCGAAGTCAAAGATATGAAAATCTGGAAGGACATAAGAATTGTAGAAATTATCGCGGCTAGGAATGCAGATCAGTCTATTGTAAGCTTTAGTGTAGATGAGATGGAGTTAATTGAACTATATGAAAGAGCCGAAGCGAGAGGACTGCAAATAGTTGGTATATTTCATTCACATCCTTCGAAACCAGCCCCATCTTCGGCTGATGTGGAATTCATGAGAATCAATCCTATTGTATGGCTTATTTATTCTAGTGTCACGCACGAATTTAGGGCATATATTCTTGAAAATGAATTAGAAGACGTTGAAATGGAATCAACTTAAGGATGCAGACGCTGAGTATCTCGAGGATAGAGGACTACCTCTCTAACGTTTTGCGCATTGGTTAATACCATCATCAACCTGTCTAAACCGAGGCCCCATCCTGAATGTGGAGGCATCCCCCATTCAAATGCTCTTAGGTGATCCTCAAACCCGGCAGGATCTAATCCTTGATCTATAATTCTTTGACGCAGTTTGCTATTATCGTGCTGCCTTCTTCCTCCTGATATCAACTCAAGGTACCCGAATTGCAAGTCAAAGGATTCCGATAGAAATGGATCATTCTCTTTCTCATGTATGTAGAATGGTTTTAGTTTTAAGGGCCAATCGGTTATAAAGTAAAATCCCTTGTGAATTTGACCAAGTTTTCTCAACGCCGAATCAGACAGGTCATCGCCGTACTCTATTTTTTCGCCATCATCATTTAATACATCGACGCAATGTTCGTACGAGAATCGCTCAATTTTGGATCGACTCAATTCAAGAATTGAATCCTTGTTTAAATATGTAGATCCCCCTACTTCAAGGGTAAGACTTAATTGATTCAAAACGTTTGCTAATAATTTCTCCGCAATGTCCATTACGTCATTAGAATCAAGGAATGCCGCCTCGATATCGATACTGACAAATTCGCTCAGGTGTCTTACTGTATGTGACTTCTCAGCTCTAAAATACGGAGCAATTTCAAATACTCTATCCAAAGATAAAATTAACTGTTCTTTATAGAGTTGAGGACTCTGAGCTAGGTAAGCTACGGTATCAAAGTAATTTACGGAAAACAAATTCGCACCACCTTCACTTGCGGTGCCAATGATTTTTGGGGTTTGAACTTCAATAAATCGATCAGATTGCAGCACTGATCTAATCACCTGAGTTACGCAAGATTTCAAACGGAAGATTTCAGAAATCTTAGGATTTCTCAGGTCTAACGCCCTTGAATCTATCCTCTTATCTAATGCCGAGTCAATCCTACCGGCAGGATCTAACGGAAGAGGCTGGACTGCCTTGGAAATTATATCAACGCGATCTACCTTAATCTCTACATCAAAGTCCTTCGCTTTTCCAACTTGAATAATGCCGGATACGATGACTATACTGTGTCTCGTTAGGTCCTTCAGGGCCAGGAGGTGATCACCAGTAACTACTATCTGTACTATTCCACTCACATCTCTAATGAGTAAGAAGACTAACTTTCCAATATCGCGAATATCTTCTACCCAGCCAGCAATTTGGACCCTTTCCCCGAGGAGGCTCTTGTTGATTTGATTTGCGAAGTGTGATCTATGAATGCCATCACCATTAGTCATCACTTTTCAGGCTCCAGGATTTGTTGCATTTTTAAGCTCAATTACCAACTCCATATTCTTTACTTGCTTTGCAATTTTCTGGATTTTCTTTGAATCTAATTGAGATCTTGCGCCGTCATTCTCTTCAACTATTATCTTCGTGACTTTGTTGCCATCTGGTAGCCAGATCAAATTTATGTTTAGAACCCTAGTGGGAAAGAAAAGATTCTCAATAAATTTTCTATCTGTAGAATCCCCTTCCACAAACCATACTTTAGATTGAAATTCTTTCTTGATCTTCTTCGCAACCTCAGAATTTCCTCTGATGAAGATAATATCGGGACTTTTCAGTATTAGTACAAAAACGTCATCTACTTTGGTCGCACCTATTAAGGTGAATTGATTTATATTTTGGTCGTGTTCGGCGAGTTTGGCAAGCCTCATAGCTCCCTCCACATCAGAGGACTTTAGTTGTCCTGAATCCAACTTTGACTCACATTTAGCACAGAGAACTCCGGTTTTGGCATCAAATGAACATATAGGCGTTTTCAAAGCAATCACTCATCATAGAATTATAATATTTGAGAATTTTCTGTTATATAACCTGTTATGTAGTTATGCTACTCTAGAGGCTCGAAATAGACCGCAAAAGGAAGTAAATTTGGGTGGGAAGACAAAGCCTCCGAATTGTTTGATCACATATTATGGTACTCAGATACCGTCGGAAACACGCATCATTTATTATCAGTGGTTGGTAAGCTTTGTGTCAATAGCAATAATGTCCCAGTTAAGTAAGCTGATCGTCGATTCACTTAAGGCGCATTATATCACAAAAGAAGGAACTATTAAGGCAGTAGATAGTGTCAGCTTCGAAATCAGGGGTCATGAATCATTTGGGATAGCTGGCGAAACTGCATCTGGCAAAAGCACCCTTGGTTTAGCGCTCTTGAGATCGTTACAACCACCTGGGAAGATAGTAGGTGGCAATATTATACTTCAAGGACAGAATATTTCCAATATGTCAGATGACGAATTTAATAAAACTATACGCTGGAAAAAAATTGCGATGGTCTTCCAGGGCGCAATGAATACTTTAGATCCGGTTTATACCATCGGAAGTCAGATGATTGAGATCATCAAGGAACACAGGGTCGACATAGACCAGGAGCCACTAATCTCTAATTCATTAAAGCAAGTCGGTCTCGATCCGTCGATTTCGTCTAGATATCCCCACGAATTGAGTGGTGGCATGAAACAGCGGGTGGTGATAGCTATGGCACTATTACTTGATCCAGACATAGTAATTGCAGATGAGCCTACTACTGCGTTGGACGTACTAGTCCAAGCACAAATAATAGAACTGCTCAAAACACTGAAAAAAGAGAGAGGCTTGACTGTCATACTTATTACTCACGATCTAAATTTAATTTTAGAATTTGCTGACAAGATAGGAATAATGTATGCTGGTCAGTTGGTAGAATTTGGCAATTCGAAGGACATTTACGCTAACCCCAAACATCCTTATACCCAGGCCTTAATCGCTTCCATACCACGACTCCATTCAGTTCATAAAGACCTGCAATTTATTGCCGGAAGCTCTCCAAACATGCTGGAGTTACCCGCCGGATGTAAGTTTTTTTCGCGTTGTCCATTCGCCAAAGAATTATGTCGAGAAGATCCTCCTCAAATTAAGCTAGAAAATGGATTTGTCCGATGCTGGCTTTATAAGTGAATATGAGAACTTGAATTTTCTAGTTTGCACGTTGCAGGCAGTGTTTTTTTGATAAATGACAACTGCAAAAATCTAATTTAAATATCACAGTACTCATATTGAATCTGTCTACATATAAGTGAATTATGGATTGATGCAAAAGGGAGCTCTGAATGTTCATAGAATTAGAAAGGATTTTCCAATCCTTAGTCGAAAAATTAAAGACAAGCCACTGATATACTTTGATAACGCAGCTACGACTCAAAAGCCGATGTCTGTAATTGATGCAATTCGAGACTACTATATGAATTATAACTCAAACATTCATAGGGCAGTGCATCAGATGGCAGAAGAGGCAACGCATGCGTACGAAGCAACACGTCAAAAAGTTGCGAGATTTATTAATTCTCATTCTACTGACGAGATAATATTCACCCGAAATGCTACTGAAGCTATAAACATCGTGTCACATGCTTGGGGCGAGGATAACATCCACAAAGATGACAGGATCGTCATAACCGAACTGGAACATCATAGTAATATAGTCCCGTGGCAGATTCTATGTAATCAGACTAGAGCATCTTTGGATTATATTGAAGTTGACCACGGCGGATATTTGAATATGGATCGCTGTGAGAAAATTCTGCAGAATAAGAATACTAAATTGATTTCAATTAGCGAGGTATCAAATGTGCTCGGAACAATAGTACCTATTAGAAAGATCATCGAGATGGCTCATGGCCAAGATATACCAGTACTGGTTGATGCAGCGCAGTCAGTACCCCATATGCCAGTGGATGTACAGACTACAGATTGTGATTTTATGGTATTCTCGGCGCATAAAATGTTAGGGCCTACTGGAGTAGGGATTTTGTATGTCAAGAGGGAGATACTTGAAAAACTTCAGCCCTTTATTAGCGGAGGAGATATGATCAAGGAAGTCCACAAATATGAGACTGTATATAATGACCTTCCGTATAAGTTCGAGGCAGGCACACCAAATATTGCAGATGTGATTGGTTTTGGAGCCGCTATAGATTACTTGAACCGTTTAGGAATGGACAAGATTAGGGATCATGAGATTGAGTTAACTAAATATGCTATGGATGCGATGAAGGATATTAGAGGAATGACTTTATATGGCCCACTCGATGCCAAAAATAAAGGAGGAGTGATCTCATTTAACTTGGGTGATATCCATCCACATGACCTTGCTACTATTTTAAATGACCATGGCATTGCAATCAGATCCGGCCATCATTGTGCACAAGTTTTGATGGAGAAATTCGACCTTTCAGCAATGTCTAGGGCAAGCTTTTATATTTACAATACTCCAGAAGAGGTGGATAAATTCATAAATGCGCTTAATGACGCTAAGAGGTTGTTTGGAATTTGAGTGAAGATATTTATAGAGAGATCATACTCGACCATTACAGAAACCCTAGAAATAAAGGTAGTCTACCTAATGCTGACATAAGCATACATGATAGTAACCCGCTATGCGGAGATGAAATCGACATTCATCTTAAGGTAGAGGAAGATATGATAAAGGATATCAAATTTGAAGGCAGAGGCTGTGCGATAAGTCAGGCAAGTGCTTCTATGTTGACTGAACAAGTGCTCAATAAACCACTCAATACTGTTAAAGACATAGCCAAGGAAGACATATTGGAAAATATTGGATTAATGAACTTAGGTCCTGCACGGATCAAATGTGCACTTCTTTCGCTCAAGGTTCTAAAACTAGGTATGGTGAAATACTATGCAGATAGAGATCCCGGATCCGCAAAAAAGATCCAGGATGAATCCAAACTGTATTGAATTTCAGGAATTGAAACAGCTAACTAGCTTTCAAAAATAACCTCCAAAAGATAAGGATATTCGGGGAGATGCAGAAAACACTGAATCCGGGTAGAGCCTATGAAAGTTATAATCCATACTCATACTAGTTTTAAGAGTAAGCATATGGCGGCAAAACTATCCACAACATATAATTTAATTTTAATTGCGTCATCTAGCGATTTGCACATCAAAAACATTATAGAGCAACCGTCATGCAAATCAATCTATCTTCTAGTTAGTTAGATCTTAGATCAATTGTGAATTAACAATCACAAGATAGTCCTATCAATATCGATTTTTCGATAATCAAAACAAATAAAGCAAATGAAGAGAAGTACTCTTAAATCCGGTGCCAAAAATGAAATTTACGTCTTGGCTATTTACTCTTCGCTCTCCACAATTTGTGGCTTTAATTATTTGTTTTGTTATATTCAGTCTTTTAGTAAGTAGAGGCGTCATGTCAGCAATCGATAGCACCGTCGCCCATTATTTTAGAACGTTAGAAGGCAATCCACGATTTGATCAATTAATGATAGGCATGGCATCTTTGGGGGACATTTTTTCTTTAGTATTGGTAGCCATAGTACTCACAATAATCAGACGAATACGGAAGGCAGGGATGGTTTTTTTGATGGCAATCGTGATCATTTCTATATCAACGATGTATTTGAAAACCCTTTTTGAAAGACTCTCTCCTACATTTTCTTACAAACCGATTCTCTATATCCCTAAACATTTTTCGATAGAGGAAGATAGCTTTGCACCATCTGCACGAGATTTTTCCTATCCTTCAAATCATGTAGCAGCGACTACGGCATTGGCTTTTATCGCTGGTTTTATAATTTCCAGACGATCAATGATAGCAGGCCTTTTAATCTGGCTATTTCCTATAATGAATAGTATTGCCAGACTATATCTGATGCAGCACTACTTATCTGATATCATTGGAGGCTTCCTATGGGGGCTAATTATTTGTTTGATTCTAGCAAATCTTCTGAAATTGGATCAGCCTTTTCTTATGTCTAGATTCAAAAGTAAGGAAGACGTAACAAAGAATTTGTAAGTCACGTCAGAAGAGCGGTCATTATTAATGCCTGGTCTGGTAAGGTTAAATAATTTGTTCTGTCATAAGCTCATTAATTTGCAATCAACCCTCAGGAGAGTACGGGAATATTTAATCCGTCGTTGTGAAATGAAAGATCTGGAAGCCGTAGTTAACGTTAACATCGATACCCTACCTGAGCACTACTCTGATTACTTCTTTGAATCAACGCTAAGAGAGCTACCAGAGTCATTCATTGTTGCAGAATTGGAAGAAAAGATAGTTGGATATATCATGTGTAAAATTGAGTACGGATTTTCTAATTTCAGGAAACTAGGCTTTGTCAAGAAAGGACACGTAGTTTCGGTGGCAGTATTAGAGGAACATCGCTCGAAGGGACTTGGTAAGGCGCTAATGCTTGAAGGTATAAATGGGATCGTTAATCGAAGATGTGATGAGATTTATCTAGAGGTGCGTCTCAGTAATAAACCAGCTATAATAATGTACGAAAATCTCGGCTTTCAAACCAAATCCAAATTACGCTCATACTATCGAGATGGAGAAGATGCATTTCTGATGGCCCTGGAATTTAATTGAGGGCAAGGTAGAAAGCTATCTAGTATTTCATGGAACCTAATCCTACGCGCTCTAAGGTCACCGGTATATCAATCCTAGGGATCTCTATCATTGGCTTTATCATATATCTATATTTGATCCTGGCTACTCATTGGGACATCTTGCTTCTCAAGATTACCATTATCGCTGCGGTTGGCGCAGTTGTATCTATTGTAGCGTGGATAGGATATACGATGACTACGACGCCCATTGCTGATAAGGAATAAGCCTTATTTGTGAACGTAAATATCTGTCACAACTTGATACAATCTGGGTCCTACCTCTCTAACGACTCTACTAAAATGAACTTCGGTATCATAATTCGAAAAGGCAGATTTGGCATCAAGTAAGCTTTGTTCCACGGCATATTTTTTTCCTATAGCTTTGACATGTGCAAAATAATGAATAATACCCCCGCGGTCCTTAAGGGCTTGCACTGCACAGTCTACATATTCGTGTGCTTTCTCCGGTAGTGGCATCAATACTCTATCCGATTGTGATCGCGTTTCTTTAGCAATAATGTCCCTTGCATCGCCCAGGATGGAGATTACTCTTGACTCTACTCCGTTTAATTTGGAATTATACTGACTTAGCTCTACAGCAGCAGGATTTATATCAATACTAAAAACCTTGCAGTGACTGTGCATTCTTGCCATTATGATGGAAAATGTGCCCACGCCTGCGAACATGTTAGTTACTACTTCATAATCTGACACCAGATTAGCTAGTCTTAATCTCTCTGTAGACAACCTTGGTGAAAAGTATGTGTTTATAAGATCCACCTTAAATTTGCATCCATGTTCCTTATACTCTACAAGAGTATCCTTTTCTCCTGCAATATGTTCAAGGCCACGTAGTCGATAATCTCCTTTAACAGAAGAAACTTGCGCAAATACAGATTTCACAGGTTTAATTTCGTCTAATATGATTTTTCCGATCAACTTCTTTTTTGCGGCAAGAGCTTCAGGTATTTTTATAATCACGACATTTCCAATTATATCAAAAGAAGAATACAGAGACGCTGCTTCCTCTGCTGCTAGAGTCTGACTTAGGATGGTCTTTAACATGCGCGCCATCGAGATAAAATCTACCTATTCTTTAGATAATAATAATTGCCTGACTCCTTTTGAGATCTATCTAATCTACTGTCATCTTTATTGACTCTTGGCCTACCCGTGCTTTCATCTCTTCGATAAGTTATGGACAAGGCCTTGAGAAATCTGTTCATTCCTACTTCCTTAGAAAGTGGCTGGCTAGCTTCGCCGCTGCGTCCTGGTATTCCCTCGAATATAATTAATGAATCAGCCATTAGATCAATTAGTTGAACATCATGATCTATTATTATTGCAGACTTTTCATTCGCTCGAACATAGCGTTGAATGAATTTTGCTAGTGCAATCCTATCCTCGACATCTAAGAATGCCGAAGGTTCGTCAAGAGCATAGATATCAGCGTTTCTTATGAGGCAGGCAGCAACAGCTACTTTTTGTAATTCTCCTCCGCTAAGATTCCTTACAGTTTTTTCATATAGTTTCTTTAGTCCAATTGGAGCCAGGATTTGTTCCTCAATAAGGGATCCCTCGATTTCGTTCTCATAAGCGACTGAAAGAATTGATTTAACTGATCCATCATATTCTTGGTTCAGATACTGCGGTTTATAAGAAATTTTTGCGCCAATTTGTAGATTACCGGAATCAGGTTTATCAACTCCTGCTAACATCTTCATAAACGTAGTTTTACCCAATGCGTTAGCACCTACAATTCCAACTACTTCACCTTTTCTGACTTGCCCATTAGCGATTTTTAACCTAAAAGAAGGAAAGGTTTTGGATAGCAGTGAATAGCGTGCGACCGGGAGATCAAGCACCATATCATCCGTCGTGGTAGTCGTTTCGAATCTGAATGCTTTCTGTCTAAACCTTACGTTCTCACTCGGAAGAAAGCCGTCTAGAAAGTTATTAATGCCCACTTTTGTGCTCTGAAGCACAGATGTTATGCCGTAAGCACCTGGTTCTCCGTAAAGAATGTGTATATAATCAGAAAGATAGTCCAGCAACGTAATATCGTGTTCTACGACCATAACACTCTTGCCTGAATTTGCAAGGTCTCGTATGACCCTAGCCACAGAAAGGCGCTGATAAACATCATTGTAAGAAGAGGGCTCGTCGAAAAAATAGTAGTCTGATTCCTTACTAGCAGCTATTGCCACTGCTAATCTCTGCAGCTCTCCTCCACTTAGCTCAACAACGTTTCGATCGAGGGCATATTTCAAATCTAAATCAGATACCAGTTTATCAAGGACATTGCGTTCATTGTACTTTTGTAAGAGATCTTTGGCTGTCCCCTTGAAAGCCTTTGGAATCATATATACACTTTGGGGTTTAATGGAGACAAGCAATTCGCCGCTCGCTATTTTTTCAAAATGAGACTTGAGCTCTGTTCCTTGGAATTTTTTTATCACTTCGTCCCAGCCAACATTGTTATCATATTGTCCAAAATTTGGTTTCGTGTTTCCAGCCAAAATATCGACAATGGTCGTCTTTCCCATTCCATTCCTTCCGAGAAGGCCCACGACCGAACCTTTTCTTAACGAAGGGAGACGATATAATCTAAAGGTATTAATTCCAAACTGATGAATCTTATCCTCGCCTAGTTCCTTTGCAAGATTAACGATTACTATCGCATCAAAAGGACATTTTTTGATACATATACCGCAGCCCGTACACAACTCTTCTGAAATAACTGCCTTGCCATCTTCTGGGTTTTGTACTATACATTCTCCGCCAGTCTTGTTTACTGGACAATAAATAATGCATTCCAAGCCACACTTCTTTGGCTGGCATAGTTCTTGATCAAGGACAGCTACTCGGTGTGTGGATGATTTTAAATCTCCCAATTATGCTAATTGCACATTTGTACATTATATGCGTTCTGTACAGATAATTATATATATTACATACCGGGATCGTAAATAATGTAACTTTATAAATTGGTATTTGTACATTTGCCTCGAAATTTGAAAGATATTAATAAATAATTCAAAGTTTAGGACTGTGAATCAACTGATATTTGTTATTTATAGTCACGATGCAGACTTTTTAAGATAAGATCTAATCTCTACTGTTGTACATTGCAAGCCATAAGGTTAAATTGCCCTTTGTCGTACCCCAAAATAAGCCGGCCATAGCAAGAGGGAGCGACCCGGACCCATTCCGAACCCGGAAGTCAAACCTGTTGTCGCTGCTGTGTTACTTACCTGCGTGAGCGGTTGGGAATCAGCAGTGCTGGCATCTCTAATTTCGAAAGGTTATAGATTGTTGTTAATATTTTGGATCAACAAGATAACATACTGGTATCAAGGCATTTTCGACCAAGCTGGTCACTAATGATACGGCCGATCGAGTGAAGAGTTAAATACTCTCGCCCAGATGGATTTGCCCAGTTAGTTTTTTGATATTCAATGCTATTCTATCTAATATATTGAATATAGAAGTCAATTCGTGGTATTCCCATATACGAGTCTGAATAATACACGCAAAATTGGCTACCCGGACCGAAACCCTTCGTGTCTGCTCTTCCATGATGCTCTTTCGAATAAATTCATTTAGAATCCGGTCTTTTGAGAGAATGTCAGCAAGTACTCCTCCGCTCCATCCCAGTGTTTCTAATATACCATTCCGCAACGTGAAGAAAGGACTAGCTTGGAAGAGCGTATAAGAATTATCGTCGTTTTCATTGACGAATTGATTCTCGATCAAACAGTGGACATCGAAGAATGCTCCCATTCGCATTACCTCCTCTATTCCAATGTAGTCAATATTCGTAGCAATAAGTCTAATAAAACCATCCCTGTTTGATAACCATCTCTCGAAATAAGATCGCCTTTCGGGCACGACATCACGCTTAATATCGCCTAACCTGCAAATGACGCCTAACTCTGTCAATTCCCGTACAAGGCCACCCATTGAAAATAATGGAAATTCAGATCACCTCTGGGAGTACAAGATATTTTGATATAAAGCTAGATAATAAAGATATATCTCAATCTAATTTAGTATTATCAACTAGAATATGGCTTAAGACTGTCTTCCAGAACATGACTACCGTTTGTATACCAGCTAGCATCACTATGCCATATCTCTGGTCTCAGGTTTAGTAAAAGATTAAACAAAATTTCTATAGTTACAACTTCATTTTTTAATAAAAAATTTTTAACGACCGTTTAATTTTTGGTTGATTCATCTTCTCGCAAAAGTTTTACCAGTGTCCTGACTCCATATCCTGTTGCGCCCTTAGGAATATAACTTCTCTCATAGGTTCCATCCTGTGTCCACGCGGTCCCTGCGATATCTAAATGAATCCACGGCTTATCCGCCACAAAATTAGCCAAAAATGCCGCGGCTGTGATTGCCCCTCCTTGTCTTCCTCCTAAATTCTTGATATCTGCTACATTGCTTTTGATTTGATCATGAAATTCTTCGTATAGTGGGAGCTCCCATAATTTTTCACCAGTCTTTTCGGAAGCCTTCTTCAATTTATCCATAAACTGTATATTATTGCTGATCGCTACCGCAACGTTCGCTCCCAATGCGATTATCGCCGCGCCGGTCAGGGTTGCAACATCAATAATTGCTTTAGGATCGTATGTTCTTATTCCAAATGCTAAACTGTCAGCTAAGATAATTCTACCTTCAGCATCAGTATTAGCCACCTCAACAGTTTTTCCATTATACATCCTGATTATATCTCCAGGTCTATAGGAGCTACCGGATGGCATATTTTCTACTGAGGGTAATATGGCAACGATGTTAAGAGGCAGATGCAATGCCGCGGCAGCCCTAATAACTGCCAGTACACTGCACCCGCCACATTTATCAAATTTCATTTCATCCATCTTCTCTCCGGGTTTCAAGGATATACCACCAGTATCGAAAGTGACAGCTTTACCCACGAAAAGATATGGTCTTTGGTTTTCAGATGCACCGTGGTATTCCACGATTATAAGCTTTGATTGATTGCTGCTTCCCTTTCCAACAGATATGATACCATTTAGGCCTAGCGATTCCATTTCATAGCGCTCGATCACTCTGACCTTTAAATTGTATTCATTTGCCAATGCCATAGCTACTCTTGCCAATTCCGCCGGAGGACAATCATTAGGAGGAAGATTACACAAGTCTCGTGAAAAGATCACCGCGTCAACTATCAGGTTTGATTTATCAAAGACTGCTTGGATGCTTGGATCATCTGTATCAATTAAGATTGTTACATCGTTTAGTTCAGACAATTTGCCAGGTACAGATTTGTATTTACTAAATTTGTATGTGGACAAACAAATACCTTCGAAAATTGCTTCGGCAAGGTCTTCGTCGAGCACAGAGAACGGCACAAGACTGAATTCTCCTAGTCCAAGTTCCTGAACCTTGAGAGATATCTTTCCAGCAATAATTCTTGCATATTCCTTCGAATACTTTTCTTTCTTACCAAGTCCTATTAGCATGATCCTTTTAGGCCTGATCTTTCCAAAAGTAGGTAACAAATAATTAGACCCGAAGGTACCAGTAAATTCACCATTTTCAACAATTTCCTTGATTACAGACGATAGATTGTTCTCCAATCTCTTAAACAGCAATTCTGGTTCTCCTTCATAAAGGCCCAAAACCAGAAGTTGGGTTTGTTTCATACCAGGCTTGACTTTTTCGAGTTTGATTTGGACCATAAGATGATGGTTGTTTGTATACTTTATTTTAAACTATTCTACACAATAGGACTCGACGAAATTCCACTGTGCCAGAGACATTTATCAGCATATAGTACTTCTGGATGTTTCTGTTAACTAGTGGTTCGGAATAACAAAACATAATTCATGGAAATTCAACCAACATGACTAATAGCAAACCTGATTCTAGTCGTTCATATAGCGGCCGGTAGGATCCAGCCATATCTTTTTATCTTGCATATTGCGGCATTTCAGTGTATGCAATCAGAGAAAATGCTGGGCAGGTATGTTATGCAATGGGCCTGAAAATGCGTTATCTTAATTTGAAGCAACAAATTCGTGACGTCCGCATGTTGGCTATTCGGGGTATCGCAGAAGCGGGATCGGGTCATCCAGGTGCATCTTTTTCCGCGGCTGAGATTATGGGTGGACTTTATTTTAGAAAAATGAAACACGATCCTCTAAAACCGCATTGGCACGAGAGGGACTATTTTGTAAATTCTAAAGCTCATTCTGCTCCAGGATTCTTTGCTACTCTTGCTGTCTCGGGATATTTTCCCATTAGTGAAATGGATACATTGCGTAAACTTGGCGCCAGATTACAAGGACATCCCGTAAGATATTCAAAAGAGCAAGAAAAGCATAGTGTTCCAGGCACTGAGTACTCTGGAGGTTCGGAGGGGATTGGCTTGTCGGTGTCCTTGGGGATCGCCTTGGCAACGAGACTCGATGGGAAAAAAAATCACATATTTACTCTTATTGGTGATGGAGAATCAAATGAGGGTCAGATATGGGAAGCAGCCATGGCTGCATCAAAATTCAAGCTAGCCAACTTAACTGCCATTCTTGATCGGAATAGAATACAACAAGATGGATTTACTGAAGATATAATGCCTCTCGATCCAGTTCGTGACAAGTGGTTAGCGTTCAATTGGAATGTTGTGGAGGTAAACGGCCACAAAGTTGAACAACTTATTGAAGCCATCAACAAAGCTTACGAAGTTAAGGATAAGCCTACCATCATTATCGCGAATACCATCAAGGGTTATGGTATCAAGCATATGACTAACAACCCACAGTGGCATGGAAAGGCGCCTCCGAAGAAACACATTCCGATTCTCTTGCAAGAGCTACAAAGTGAATTTCTAATCGCCCCGTCCATCATCGCTGGCCAGCGTGAAAACTATGAAGAAAAAATTAGAATTGCAGAACGCTCTGGTGCAGATATGATCCACCTAGATGTGATGGATGGTAAATTTGTGCCAAATATCACATTCTTCGCGGACACCATCCGAAAACTGAGGCCTCTTACTAGCTTGCCGTTTGATGTTCATCTCATGATCGAAGATCCGCTCGAACATATCCAAGAATATATAGATGCTCGATGCGATATAGTCACAGTACACGCTGAGACCTGTACTGAAGATTCCTTTTCGGTGATTACGTCCGAATTGCTCAAGAATGGGATTAGTCCTGGAATTGCAATAAACCCATCAACTAACATCCCGAGTTGGCTATATCACCATCTATCAGAGATAGATGTAATAATTGTAATGTCCGTAAATCCAGGCTCTGCTGGTCAGAAATTCATACCAGAGGTGTTACCTAAAATGAGGACAATAGGTCAGGACCTTCGAGAACATAATTTTGTTGGCTATCTGGAAGCCGACGGAGGAATCGACTCTATGACGCTCCGGGATGTCTATGGTGCTGGAGCCAGAATAATGGTTGCTGGTAGTGCAGTTTATGGCAGCTCAGATATTAATGGCGCGATGATTCAGTTAAAACATACAGCAAACGTCGCATTAGAAAGAACGCTATTGGAAAATGCAAGTCAGATAGGAACCAGATCAGACTGGTTGAAGGCGCGTAAACATATATTGATTCCCTTTGCAAGTGAATTAGGAATAGAGGAGGAGATTCATGCTATTAAGTAATGAAAGAAAAGTCGCCGACATGAGAGAGGCATTTGGTCAGACACTCGTCGAATTAGGTACCTTGATTGCCAATCTTGTTTGCGTGGGCGCAGACACGACTGACTCACTCAAGACAAAAAAATTCGGCGATAAATTTCCAGAAAGGATGTTTAACGTCGGGATAGCAGAAGCAAATCTTGTTTCTATTGCAGCAGGGCTAGCAGTGGCAGGTAAGATAGCATTTGCTAGTACATACGCGGCTTTTCTTCCTGGCCGCTGTCTTGATCAGATTCGAAATGCTATATGTTACCCCAACCTTAACGTCAAGCTCGTAGTTTCTCATGCCGGACTTTCAGTCGGACCAGATGGTGCGTCGCATCAACAGATTGAAGATATATCGACGATGAGAGCAATACCTAACATGAGGGTTCTTGTACCTGCAGATGCAACTTCAGTTAGACACCTTATGAGAAGGATTGTTGACACTTCTGGACCATTTTATATGCGACTTGCGAGACCTTCTGGGAAGGTAATTTATAGAGAAGAGGATGACATGTTCGAAATTGGAAGAGGGAACGTCCTAAGAGATGGTAAGGATGCGACTATAATGGCCTGTGGTCTAATGGTTGTAAATGCATTAGAGGCAGCTGACTTATTGGAGCGCGACCACGGTCTTAGCTGCAGAGTAGTAGATATGTTTTCGGTCAAACCAATCGACAAGGAATTAATAGAGAAATGTGGTAGAGAGACTGGTACAATTGTTACCATAGAAGAGCACAACATTTTGGGAGGAATGGGCGGAGCAGTGGCAGAGGTATCAGCTGAATTATATCCTGTCGGTGTCAAGAGATTAGGAGTTTTGGACACATTCGGAGAATCGGCAAGGGATGACGAGATTGGCAGTTTATTTGAAAAGTATGGTTTAAGTGCGATGAAAATAGTAGAAACGGTACTTCATGCGAGGAGACAAGAAAGAAAATGAAGATATTTTTAGATACTGCTAATTTAGCCTCGATAAGAACCTATAACAATATGGGAATTGTAGACGGGATTACGACAAATCCCAGCCTTCTTTACAAGGAAAAGCAAAGCCCTGATTCTATTATGCGAGAAATAGTTCAGCTAATAAAGGGACCGGTTAGTCTGGAGGTAATCGGAACAAAGTC
>JANWJI010000057.1 GCA_025449515.1 Nitrososphaeraceae archaeon
ATCCCTATTGGAAAAAGAGGATCATTAAGGAATATATTTAATTGGATGGGTTGATCCATTTCTTGAAAATCGCATCGGTTGTGGGTGCAAGGCCCAACTTTATTAAAGTCGCGCCCATCTATAGGGCCCTGAATGGTCATGTGGATCATGAGATAATACATACCGGTCAACACTACGATTTTGGATTGTCAAAAATATTCTTTAAGGAATTCAACCTTCCCGACCCTGATTTTGAACTTGGTGTAGGGTCTGGTCCACCAGGATATCAAATAGGAGAAATGATTAAAAGATTGGAAGATGTTTTCGTAAATTATAAAGAACATGATAGATTAAACGACGTAACATTTGATACCATTGATCAGTTTCGGTCTACTAGGCACGTGAATAGGAAACCACGATTTGATCTCGTCCTGGTGTACGGAGACACAAACTCGACTTTTGCTGGTGCATTATCTGCCGTTAGGTCAGGTATAAAAGTCGCGCATATCGAATCCGGCCTAAGGAGCTTTGACAGACGCATGCCAGAAGAGATTAACAGAATACTGACTGATAACTTGAGTGAATATCATTTTGCTTCTACCAAGACTGCTATAGCAAATCTAAAAAGAGAACACGTGTACGGCAAGTCCGTATATACAGGAGATCTGTCAGTCGAGGTAGTAAACGAAGCTGCTAAAATTTCAATAAAAGAATCAAAGGTTCTTGATAAATTATACCTAGATCCAAAATCTTATTTGCTATTCACGATGCATCGTGCAGAGAATACTCATTCTGAAAAAATCCTCACTTCGATTATTGAGGCATTTGAGCTCCTTTCTGAAAAATGTGCCTCTAGCAATGGCTCAAACAACAACAGGATTGTCGTATATCCTATTCATCCGGGAACAAAGAAAAAATTTAAAGAAAGTGGTTTGTATGGAAGACTTGAAAATTGCTCAAATCTACGGATCATTGATCCTGTTGGATATATTGATTTTATTCAGTTACTGCAAAATGCTAGCAAAACTATAACAGATTCAGGGGGAGTCCAGAAGGAAGCGTATATCCTAGGAGTGCCTTGTGTCACCATACGAGAAAGCACTGAGTGGGTAGAAACTGTAAATGAGGGATGGAATAAGCTTATAAATGTCAACCCAAGGGACATAGTAGATTCGGTACTAAGATGGACACCTAAAGTGTCTTCATCAAGACCGATATTAGATAAAGGTATCTCAAAGGTATCATGTAAGTACGTTTTTGGGAATATGAAACCGATATTTGGAACTGGAAACACATCCTCATTAATAAAAAATTTCATACTTTCTCTTGAGAGATAGATGTCCGAAATTGCGCATAATCAAGAAATCCTGAATTCGTATTCCTTAAAAAGTACCTGATCCTATTTTAGGTAATTGAGTCGAATGGTCTAGACCTCTATTCGCCTCACACCCTCAGCCAGTCTATTGGAATATCCTGATACAGTCCATTTGGCAAGATACGACGAATTGATATTGGAAGTGCCCTGGAATCGATTTCAGCTATAGCAAGCGATATAGAGTCTCTTATATCAGGAGAGACAGATATTAGGCTCGGTGCGCCCAACGACAGCTGTAGGGATCTAGCTCCCGTGATTCTTGCCTTTTCAAACCTTGTCAATCTTGCTGGACCAATTATGACCTTTTCTCCTTCAGGAGGTATTTCCTTCAAGGTAAAATCAAATTCTGTATAAGTTACGACTTCATTCTCAGGCCTAGTATTTTTTTTTGTATCTGCATCAAAGCCTACCTGTTCTTGTTCCATTTTACCTTCTAGAACGACCTCTTTGGATTTAGCCTTGGACCTCGTCGCGATACGGTCTTTCTGCCCTGAGCGCTGTTGTTTTTTTTTAGATAGATCTTCTGAATGTTCTGCTAATGCACCTTCGGTGGTTCGAGACTGAGTCGAAGTCGGTTTTGTTTTACCATGGGATTTCTTGGTCGATGCCTCCTTATTAACAGATTTTTTGTGTGTAGCATTATCGGCCGAAGATTGTTTAACTACCAAGAATAAAGCAAAGGATAATTGATATCTAATTAAATGTTACGAATTAGAGAACATCCCCAAAATTAAACGTTTCTGTTAAATACGTGAATATTCAACTCTTCTCATGATCTTAGCGAACTCCAGCAGTTCAGTCTCCAGGATACCCCTCACGGTGGAACTTGTAAATAAAGGCAATGTAGATTGTGAAATGATTCGCCATTTAGCCCCAGTGACTGTTAGTAAAATAATCAAGAGCTTACCCATTCAAGATAGAACCCACAGATTTAAGGATCAGTTCATTTATATCCAGACTGGTTTAGAAATAGGCGCGGAAAAACCTAAAACCCAATTCAAGTCAGGCGACGTTGGATTCATGACATCTAATGGGGCATTATGCTTTTTCTTGCAGGATTCAACCGTGTCACCCATGAGTCATGTTGGCATACTCAAGGAAGATATAGAATTAATTGGATCTGCCAGGCCCGGTGATATTATCATAATGAGATGCAAGACCTAACATTTGAGGGATACTCATCTTAGAGATCCATAAGGGATTTTGCAAGATTCTTGCATAATACTCCTCCTAATAACGGTATCACCCCATTACGTCAAGGCAGCGTTATTTTTTGAGTTGATAAACTCTGTGACCACTATATCCTCCTACGCAGACGAGGACATTCTTAGACTCTAGTGATCTAATATACGCATTTGCAACCGAAATCTTTACCCCAACAGTCCTAGCGAATGAATGTACAGTAATGGCTTTCATATTATCCAATGCCTTTCTTCCATTAGCCTCCTCAACCAATACCGACAATTTTTGTTTTTGTTGTTGTTGTCCGCTTCCCTTTTTTGATTCACTCTTTTTGGTTGATTTACCAGCACCTGCATTAGCGTCACCTTGAGCCCCGCTTGAATCGTTCTGAGTTGAACTAATTGGTCTTTTTTTTGCTCCGCCCATAGATTTACAGAGTAACATATACTTAGGTCTAATTTATAATTTACAGATTTGACTCAACCTACTCCGATTGGTAGATCGTGATCATACACACTGAAAAGCTGCGTACAAGGAAGCTGTCTTTGAACTATTGCCATTCCTAAAAATTTTGCAGGTTCTCAACAATTCAATGCCTTGACTGAATCCTGAGGCACAGTATTCGCTCTCAATTTAACAAATTGCATTCGTTACAATCCATCCTTGTAGCTTAGGTTTCCATAATCCTGATAAAACTTAAAACCTCAGATTCCTTGACCTTATACCACATGGAATTTTCTCTGCTAGTAGATGCATTTGAACAAATGGAAATGACTAGTAGTAGATTGCGTCTCACAGATCACTTAGTTTCCCTACTTAGAATGACACCGACAGACATCATAGAAAAGGTGGTCTACCTTATCCAAGGTAAACTCCGACCAGATTTTGAAGGAATTGAGATTGGCATGGCAGAAAAAATGATTCTGCGATCGTTGGCGCAGTCCTCTGGTATGGGAATGACTGCGTTATTAGAAATATATAGGGATACTGGTGATTTAGGTAATCTCGCAAAAGAGGCGATGCATCATAAAGACCAGACTAGCTTAATGCCTCAAAGAATGAGCGTTGAGAGGGTTTATTCCGTCTTGTATGAGATAGCAGGAACGACAGGTCCTCGCTCACAAGAATATAAAATCCGGTTAGTCAGTAGTATAATCAACGAGTCTTCACCCAGAGAGAGTCGATACATAATAAAATTCATTATGGGATCACTGCGACTCGGTATAGCGGATAATACTGTTATGGATGCTCTATCTTTGGCGTTTACTGGAACCAAGACAAATAGGGTGCTGTTAGAAAATGCGTATAATGTCTCAAGTGATCTTGGAACGGTTGCTAGAATTTTAGCAACGGAAGGTCTCGACGCAGTAGAAAAGATTAGTATAATATTGTTCAAGCCAGTGAGACCCATGCTTGCTGAGAGAGCTCCTACAATTGAAGATGTATTTCACCAAGTCAAAGGTTCTGCCGCAGCAGAATTTAAGCTTGATGGTGAGCGAATTCAAGTCCATAAAGCAAATGGACGTGTTGAACTGTTCTCTCGTCGATTAGAAAAAATAACTAGTCATTTTCCGGATATATCTACTATTATTGCAGGATCAAAATTGAGTGATACTATATTCGAGGGCGAAGTGGTAGCCATTGACTTAGACACTTTGAATTTCTTACCATTTCAGGTACTCATGCACAGGAGAAGAAAACACGGAGTCGATGAGGCAATAAAGAACTACCCAGTTTATCTTAACGTATTTGATATCTTATACTATGATGGCGAGACTAAAACCCACTTACCTTACTCAGATCGAAGAAAAATTATTGAGCGCCTAGTAAGTGTGATAAATGATCACAGGATCCTTTTGGTTCCCCAGACAGTGGTACAGGACGCGAAAAGCCTGTCGAATTACATGTCAAAGGCCATAGAAGCTGGATGTGAGGGAATCATGGTAAAGCAATTAGAATCTGAATACAGAGCAGGAGCGAGAGGATATGCTTGGATAAAACTGAAGAGAGAATACGGAAGCGACCTGACTGATACGCTGGACTTGGTCATAGTCGGAGCCTTGTACGGTAGAGGAAGAAGAGTAGGAAGATATGGTGCGCTCCTATTGGCAGCGTATGATCCCAAGACCGACACATTCAAGACTGCTTCGAAAGTCGGAACCGGATTTACAGATAAGCACTTAGCTGATTTTTACAATAGCCTTGGGAGACATTTGTTAAGACATAAACATCCAAGAGTTGATGCAGCAATACAAATGGATGTATGGTTTGAGCCAAAAATAGTAATCGAAATTGTAGCATCAGAAATCACATTGAGTCCGGTTCATACTGCCGGCATGAATGCTATAAGAGAAAAGTACGGACTTGCATTGCGATTTCCGAAGTTCACAGGCAAAATTCGAGATGACAAGAACGCAGAGGACGCTACAAAAGTTGAAGAATTAGTTACTTTGTACAGTCAGCAGAAACGTACGATCCAACGTTAGGATCTGAATTGACAACTTCATTATACGTGGCTATACAAAGAAAATTATCCTATAGAATCGAGATCCATTGAAAGATTCGATAAAATAGATGAATAAAGTATTTTGGACTAAGCCTCATAGATTTAGACAATGAAGTGCTCCAATCAGCTGGAAAACCTCTTGGTTGTTTCCACCTTGCTCGCGATCATGATCTATCCTTTTTTTTATACTAGTCATGCGGCAGCTACGTCTAGTGATTCAGCTCGCCCGGACGCCTTGATCCAGAACTCAAGTAAAAATTCAAAAAATAGTCATAATGATTTCAATAACAGCAATAGCAATAGCAACAACAACAATACCAAACCAAATGAAATGTCAATCCAGATCTGCGATAAATCTCATCCCTGCAAATCCGGCCAATCAAAAGGGAATTTGCAGTAAAGCAGATACTAATGTAACAGCCCTTGGTCAAAGGCAATTAGCCGCATTGCCTAGACTACCCATTGAATTTATTCACGTCTGATCCAAGAGTAGCTATTCAGAAGCCCATAAATATTGAATATTAATACTAATATTGACAAAAAAATAAAAAAAGTTTAGATCTTGTTAAACTCTTATCGTACTTGTCATTCCTTTTGCTGAGGCTTTAGCTTTATAGCAATTTTAAAGTTACATAAGATATCTTTGCATCTGTTTCGTATTGTTACTTCGGTAATACCTGCGATTTCTGAAATTTCTACTTGCGACAGACTAGATCCTAGCAATGCGGCTGCCATGTAAATGTAAGCAGCTGCCAGACCATGCGGAGATTTCCCATCGGCGAGAAAATGATTACTGGTTTTATGTGCTATATCTATTGCTAGTCTTTCCACCTTTGTATCAATTTTTGCGTTGTTCGCGAGCTTGGAAATGTAATGGTCTATAGCAACTGTTGCCGTAGAACGGACGGAAACTTGCTGGATATAAGATTGGTACTGCTGACTAGGTGTAGTTAACTCACATGATTGTGTAGTCGCAGATCCGCCTGATCTCAGATCATTAGGTTCAGATACATGACCATTTGGCGATGAGCTTTCTAAATCAGAATCAGGACCACAGTTCACATTCATACGAGGCCATGATAAACTGTTTCCAGCAATACTTTCAGTCGGTCTGTTAACTTGTAGTCCAGATAAATGAAATTCTTCGAATGGCTGAATGTGCGAATGGTCTGAAGTTGGTAGATTTGTACTACGTGTATTTATTTGGCTCCTCTCCGAAGGCCTCCCTTTACCAGTGTATCTTTTTTGATCCATTTCCTGGTGCTGATTGCCGAATATTCCCATCTCCATGACCATCATTCTGTAGTATTTAGATGCCAATTTGCAACTCGAATTATCGTACCCCAACGTTCCACCTGCCTTTACTATCTCATCTAACGATCTTACCACCGAACATATCTTACACGCCATATATATCGTCGCAGCGGCCATACACAAAATGGACTTTCCCTTTGCATCATTCTTGTTTTCAAAATTTCTGTAGATCATAGCTGCAGTCTCGGTAATGGTCTTTGGGAGGGACATCCCGGAACAAATTTCATTGATCTTGGACAACACGTTTGACAGTCTTCGTTCTTTTGGACTCGCAACCCTTATTCGTGAATGCCACTTCCTCATGCTATTCATTTGCTCTACTATTTGCTGGTCTATTGATTTGCCACTATAGTCTTTCGAACCTAGACCTATTTCTGTTCTAAGGCCAAAATCATGAAGCGAATAGCTAGTGAATCCGCTTGCACGAGTATTCTTTGACTTCTCTTCAAAGTCTGTAGAAATTGATTCCGGTCCATAATCATCTACTTGATCCATCACCACGCATCCACAACTTTGGCAAATATATTCGCCTTTGCTGTAGTCGTGAATGAGCCCGGATTGACATTCTGGACATTGTGTAAAATATCCTTGGGAAGTCATTACAACCCCTAGCCCAGACCCTGATTGATCATACCGTTAGAGCCTCTTTCAAACCTAGACAGCAGATAAGTGAAGTAATTCGGTGCATCGATATTTATGTGACTGATACCCTCTAATTCTATTTTGTGTTTTCTAATCTTTGTATTTTTAAAAACTGGATAGAAGCGCTTTTTTTGGTTTTCATTAGGGTCTTTCGAACGGTCATATTGAGGTCCACACAGTATTCCTAATGGGCGTAAAAAATCTCTTAATAACATGCTTCGTTCAAAACCAAGCGGATTACATCATATTTATCTGGAATGGTCATAAGATATTCACCATAGTTTAAAAAAAATCTCTGAATCTAGTTGATGGGCTAGGCACGCATATAACCGAATCTGAGCGTGAATTTATTCCATAAACTGAACTATAGAAAAATGTTCTAAGAGAAAACACATTTAGTGCATACTATATTTAGAAAAATTAACTAACATCCTTATCAAATCGCGTATAATATTTTTGTTGTGCGTTCATTCTGTAGTGACCCAATGATTGGGGAAAGCCCTCTTAGACTAGTTCATTTGATCGTTGGAGGATTGTTGGTTGTCTAGAAGAATTGCTCTTTTGATTTTTTGGGTGATTGGGTTTGGAGTAGGTTCAATTGGTTACTTATCTTTGCCAGGTGTCGCAGGATGGTTTGCAGGAATAATTCCCAATTTTCTGAATCAGGCAATCATCGGAGCATTAATAGCGGGAATAGTTGGCTCTGCAGTGAGTACATTTTCAATTGTGACATGGGCCAATAGATCATCTACTATCTGATTCTAGTTTGTAGGCAATTCATAGCGAAAATATTGGATTTTGCCAAGGGACTAGAAATGACCCTCAAATCGAATCGAAGTAATCCAACCCACAAGGAATTAAGACATAAATTTTTTACTTAATTCTACATCGATGATTAAGACGATGAATATTCAATCATTTTGATAAAATCTAATCCTCGCTTTGTCACATCTTTGAAGTCTGGCGGTGACAAATTTGGTTCAAAGCAGATATATTCGTCATGTCCAATTTTCTTGAGAGATTTAACGATAGAATTGAATTCGATGTGACCATACCCAGGCATATTTCTATTATTGTCTGCAAAATGGGTATGTCGCAACCATCCTCCTGAATTTTGTATCGCAATTTCAATCGAATCCTCCTCAATATTCATGTGATATGTGTCCAACAAGATCCCAAAGCTATCGTGGTTTATCTGTTTGGCAATATCTACTGCCTCCTTAGCAGTATTACAGAATCGACTACAGTACCTGTTAAGTGGTTCCAATAAAAGTCTCACGTCATTATCTTTGGCTATTCTAGTCAGGTTAGTTAGTACTGGTATTACCCTCTTTTCTAAGATACTTTGCTTTTCCAAATGAGATGTATGCCCATGTGTCAATTGATACATTGATATATTTTGATCATCGGAGGTCAGGCAAATATTTACTTGTTTACCGTCGAGCAAACGGCACATCTCTAAGCAATGTTTGGCATATTCAAAACAACTCTTGACAAACGAAGGATTAGTACTGATAAGATTAGTTCGTAGACTTGATCCATCGAGCTTGCCCCTAATTCCCCACATTCCAGAAATCCCAGAGACAGCCAAGTCAAAAGTATCCAAGGTAGCCTTGATTGTGTTTATATTGGATTTTCTTGGGTCACCTAATACTTCGATGGCATCATACCCTTGTGCTACCAGCCTATGAAGGGTTTCCTTTAACGCTTCGTCTATGTGGCTAAAAGACGACAGTGTAATTGAGTATTTCAAACAATAATCAATCTACTGTAGATGATAATTTCATGATTCAAGTTACCAATCGTATAAGATATTTTCCTATATCGCTTGAATTTGCCATAAAATCATCCTTCGTATGCTTACTCACAAACCCTTTGCGATTCGACATGTATACTGCAAGTCCGTCAGCAGAGTCAATATCTGGCGGTCTGCCATGTGACGACTTCACCAGGGATGTATCGAGTGGCACAGATTTCGTACTAGGATCAATAAAAAGTTCAACTGGGTCATAACCAGGTTTTCTATGAATGTCTACCGTGTTTGCAAAACTTGGGGCTGCGGAATTATCGTACCACCAATAATAGTTAAACCAACTATCCTTGTTGGATATGGCAATTAGCTCGCCTGATCTTTCGTGATCTATTTTCAACTTCTTCTTCTCCTGATCTGAAGATAAAACATCTGAGATTCCGTGCACTTTCTCAAGAACTTTTTTCGTTGCTTTAATGGCATTCTGCTTGGCATATACATGGGCTATTTGATGGTCGGCCATCGCAAAAGCTTGGCTATATTCGTAGTCCAAGTATTCCTTTCCCTTTATTCTTCTGGTTACCAAAAGCCCAGCGTCCCGGAGCTTTAGATTGATACTTACAGAAGAGCTCACGTCACTGAAACCGTATTCCGAAAGGATGATGAATTGAGTCTGGTCTAGGAGTCCTAATTTCGATGCTTTCTCAACCAATTCACCCACCAATTCGTCTGCATATTTTAAATCATCCTGGACGTGTGGACTGCTTTTTCCGAATCGTTGTGCGGAATAGTCAAGGTGAGGTAGATACAGTAGCATTAGATTTGGTCTAGCAAATTCCAAAGCATATTTCGCAGCATTAGTAATCCACTCACTCGATTTTCTAGATGCGAATGGTCCCCAATAAGTAGCTAGATTAAACTCACCTAATTTTGGAGCTAGTTTCTCATCATAGAAACCCACAGGTTTGGAATAGCACCAAGGTATGGTCGACTCCGCCATATGGAGTGGTCTGGGAGTGACAACGATATCTGCTGAGGAGTACATCGTGTTCTGCCAGAACAGCAAAGCGCTCTTAAAGGTCGATTTCTTTTCCCCTCCTTGCTTTGAAACTTTGTCCCAAATCCTATCAGTCATTACCAAACCACTTGCTTGTTCCCAAAAGCATACGTTATGATTAACTCTGTCATAGTACCCGTTGGCAATTATTCCGTGTTCGTTAGGTAGCCTACCTGACAGAAGGGAGGCTTGGACGGTACAGGTTACAGCAGGAAAAACAGGCTCGATTTTGGAGCATTCGCCTTCGTTAGCAATCCTAGACAGATTAGGCAACCTTGACTCTATGTGTCCATGCTCGAGTCCCACCGTGTTAATAATAATTGTGTGTTTCAAGTTGGTACTCGCTTCTATCTTAATGAGCTGAACGAATGACTTAAAAATGATTCCCATTAGGTAACATAGAGTAATCTGGACAGAACTAGTCCCGGGATTATGAAGGACGCAACCACGATTCCGAACAATACCCCACTTATTCCGCTAACGAAGGCTGAATCAAGTATCACCATGCATAGCACGAGAATCTTGACTAGATTCTGAATTTGTTCACTTCCGATCTCAGACTTGGGCCGTATTATCCACCTGTAACTAACAAAACATATGATAGAAATTAGAAACGCCAGATTGACTAATAAGTCCATTCTAAACGCGCCGAAAATTGCCGATACGAACATGACAAGCACGACAAGGAATATTAGCAGGAGAGGTCTAAGGAGCCATTTTCGATTTGTTTTTGTTGCCATCGCCTCTCTCGCGCTTACCATCATTGTGGCTGCTACGTACATGAACACACAGGCACTTTCTAGCATGAGCCTTTGTATATTTTCAGATTCAAATAGACCGCTCAGTAAGATCGGAGATGCCCCATAAATTATATTGGAGGCGCGAGCAGAGCCCATGGCAACGGCGGCAATTTTAGTCCGCTTCAACTTGTAGTCGTAAAATAGAGCAATAAGTATGATAGTGGATGAAATCACAAAGCTCAAAACGCCTACAAATGCGGAGATAACCAATGCTACGGCTAAGCAAATAAGAGCCAACAAAATGGCAGCCTTTTTCGTAACTGATCCTGAAGATAATGGTCTTAAACGGCCTTCTCGGATATCAGTTTCAATATCAAAGTAATCATTGAAGATGATCCCTGCAGCATAAATCAAACAGGAGGAAATAATAATTAGAGGCAATGATAGGGAGAATCCAATACTAGGCGGGTTGAGAAGGGTGATGTACCCAACAAGAATATTAGATGGAATCGTAAACAAATTCGGCAATCTAATCATGAGCAAATAGTCTTTTAGGGCCACAGGATTAGCATCTCAATGTCACTAAAAACGATTATAATTCTTCCGACATTGATCTCACAATTTTTGGCCTTTTCTAAATAGATCTCGTTGTATAAGCCATAGTTAAATTTTTTTATCAATACCACGAAAGTATGACACTTTGGATTCTCCAGTCACAATACAACCAGATGGGATAAAATTACAAACCGAAAAGATGACTCCTGACGAGCTATATCATTGTCTGTTCGAAGGAAGAGTCTTCCTCTTCTTTAAAGATCACGAGGAGCTACTTCACTGCTATGAAGTTCAGGATCCTGTGGCAATAGAAGAAATCTGCAAAAATCCATTAGAGATCGAAAACATCCTGAAGAAGCATTCAGAAATTGATATAGGCCGCTAATGGTTATCCCATCAGTACGGATCTGTTGATCAGAACAGCCATATCGTGCGTAACATTCCTGGTAGGCCGGTCTATCTACCATATCCGTATTCAATCTTCAGAATTATCTCTTTTATTTTGAGGAGAATGAATATTCGTCATAAAAGTTTCTTAGGAATTAATAGCATTTACAAGAATGGCTAACCAGAATGTCTTAACCTATTAACTTGTCAGGCATATCCTACGCTAGTACTAACCGGTGAGTTCAACCGTCCACGGATTGTCGAACAGGGATCAGTTAAGCAATCTATAATTTAGATTGGCTTAATGATAATTCAAACTTTAGGCAATCAAGATTGTATGGGACATCATATTTAATGGTTCTTCTGTCGATTGTCTAAAAATCATAAAGCGATGAGGAATATGCAGATACTTTTTATGAAAGGTTCTGAAAATACGATGTCCAGAATGATAAGGCCTTTCATCATAACAATACTAAAACTGTTGGACTTTTTTATTAATATGGTCGAACCAGCGCTATCCGACATGAATAATCAAGTTCTGATTGGCTTTGTCCCGCCTGAATCTCGGACATCGAGACAACCTTAGCCTCGCAAATTCGAAGCGAGGAAGTATATCAATTGTTGATCAACAAACCAAAAGACTCCTTTAAGAATCAATCGAGATTATAGTGGAAAGCGTCTCGTAATCTAGGATAAATTATCATTATGTCACTAATTCAAACTCGTCACCGTAGGAACTGTATTTTGCTGATTGATTCCTGCCTAGTTAATTCTGCCGCGAAAATTATCTATTCGAACCAAATCAAAAATAGCTATTGATTTACAATAACGATACTAGTTAGTGAATCACCACTATCACGCAGACGATACTATAGAACTAACCTAATTATGATAAGATCATCCATAGACGCGTAAGTATGAGGACAAGAGCAAGAACTAAATTGCCAACACCTCCTTCGTATCGAGACAAAGTGTTCCGATCTGTCAAGCCCCTTTTTGATAAGTTGATGACAATTCAATATCGACTTTACTTGAGTAGGCCCTGATTGCATCTACTGTATTAGCCCGTAATATATTCAAGCTAGTAGTCAATACCTCGAGATATCAATTAAAGAAACGTCAATCGAAAAAAAGACAAAGATTACCGATTATGGTACAATCATTAGCCAAAAATGAATTTTGAGTTACGTTATAAATGAAATAAAAGTGAGTGGTTAAAAGTATCCTCGTACAGCTACAATTTTTCAACGGAACTCATAAGATGGTCCTCTGAAAAACTAATATCCACAAGATATTGTAGATATTAGTTTGGATTTATCGATTTTACACTAAAACATGGGATCTAGAATACAGGTCTAGATAAAGTTACAAAAATTGACAGACAATACAAGACACGACTGAATTTAGTGGTTATGTGTATGACATGTGACTTAGGTCAGATTGTGCAGAGAACTACCAACGTCTTGCACAAAATACGCATTGAGTTCACTTCTGAAAAACAGTTAGTTTGAAATCCTCGGATTACTAACTAATATCAATTAGAACCAATAGCGATCGCTAGATCCGAGTATGACACAGAGCAAACAAAATTAGATCATGTACTACTAGAGATGCATTTTTCAAGATTCCGTATTACATTCAATGATCTTCACCTGGGTTGCAATTCGACAGATTATAGATTCTTCGTGCAGCATTAACAAACATTATATATCTCACTGACAGGCATAACTTAACGCGATGTCCTCTACAAATGCGCGCATTTCAGGTAAAGCAAGCAATGAGATTTTCATAGGAAAGAAACCACTTATGACATACGTGACCGCAACCTTAGTTCAGTTAGCAAATGAACCACTAGTGGTTATAAAAGCAAGAGGTAAGAGCATAACTAGGGCAGTTGATGTCGCTCAAATAATTGTCAAACGTATGGACACGCTTGGATACAAAGTAGGGCCAGTAAAGGTAGGAACCGAAATCATACAGTCTGATGACGGTAGAACAAGAAATGTTTCTACGATTGAAGTTTCTATTTCAAGGGCTAGATAATCGGTAACAATCAATAATCCTCTGTCCTTGACATAGTTATTAGTAGATTAGAATCAAAGCCGACATCTACTAGATCATTAAGGCATTAATCAAAAAATGATGCCTCATTCAAAATTCGAAAGTTTTCCAAGTATTTCTGAATTTCCTTATCCATGTTATTAATTCTGTTTAGCGAGCATTGCAAACGAGAATGTTAATCATTGATTGTTGGATAAGTATACCAGCATGTTTTCTGAAATGATCTATACTAGAATCAGGTCAGCAGACAATAGATGTAAATAAGTCATGAAATCACTAATGCTATTTTGCTTTAATTGGCATGACTACCGCATATTCTTATTATTGAGTGATATTTTCTATTGTCACCTTAGACGTCGCGAGAACAAGAAAATGCGTAACTCATGATAAATATCTGTTTATGACTTGTCATTGGGCATGTCTCTAAGAATTAACGTTGTATTGTTTTATTGCACTCTACATATTTCATCAAGATAGGACACTGCGAAACAAGCGTTTCCAAATTTTCGAGTGAAATAGCCCCTTATGAATATTACAATTGAAATCTCAACCTTATCTAGGGCCCTCTATAGCCTACTTTCCCAAAATCCTAGTCGCGAAATGGTAGTAAAGGCCAAGAAACCCTTAGTGCGTCAGTGGACGAGGGTTGGATAAGCTGGTTTTCAAGCGACATTTGCACTAAATTTATTGATATTTTCATACAATGTTAGGTTCCCTCTAAGTCATTGACTAATTCAAGACCCAAGGTTTTTCGTTATTCATCTACAAGGATCCAGAAATGTTTAAACCTGAATTTTGATCTCAATGTCTAGGCAAATCTGTTCGTCAGATTCCGTTAATGAAAATCCTATCTTGTCTAAAAGTATCAGTACGTAGAAACTGAAAACCTTCCTTTAA
>JANWJI010000058.1 GCA_025449515.1 Nitrososphaeraceae archaeon
GGGATTTGAACCCATGATCACCTGCGTGTAAGGCAGGTATCCTAACCAATCTAGACCACCCCTCCCTAACAGACGTCATAAAAAAAGTTGAGTCTATGCATATAAAAGTCATTTGATACGAGAAAACTCAGCCTGAAATATGGAATCCTGCTTCCAAAAATAGTTAAGGCTCTCCAGTGCCCCGAATGCCCCACGTGTAATTATTTCGTAGTAGTATACTCAGAATCGTCTGAACCCTACAATCGACGTCTCTCAGGATAATGACATTTTTTTCCAATTTTACTTGACAGTGCAATGTTTTCGAAAATAGGTACTATCAGTCATTAAAAATTATTAGCATATTTGTTTATAGAATACTAATCTAAAAGACACACAAAGTCCATAAATATATTGTACATGGCTGGATATCAATGAGCATAGAAATACGGAGATCGACGTTATTGGTTGCCTTAGGTATCTTTGCAATTTTTATGGTTGCTGTCTCAATCGCTGTGCCGGCACTAGCTCTCAAAAATTACTTTAATTGCACTACTAAAGCGGCCAATAAAAACGGAAAACTTTCGGCGGATGATGTTAGCACATGCTATTATAAGGTCTTTGTAGGAGCTAGGAAATATTATGTAAATGAATCTAGAACACTATCCTAGTCTGGCTAATATTCGGGAACAGCTCACCCCCGTCATAGGTGTTATTGTTGATGCCAGTGATTGAGTGCTGCGTCACGCAGCGATACTCAACTCAGGCGGTACGTAGATTTTTCATTATTGGAATTCCCTCGCCTCGACAAAAACCCTTCTAATAGAAATTCAAACTTTTATTAGGCCGATAGATTCAAAGTAGTAAGCAGTGGCATCAGACGAGCAGGGGCAAGAAGAGATCGCACATCGGACTGATAAGCTGAAAAAGATGATTGCCGATATACAGGAGCAATATGAAAATCTTATTGATTCTGCTCAACTCTATAAAAAGGGCAACATGAAGAATAAGGAATTTTTATTTAAACTCGGCGAGTACTTGAAGTCTATGTCGTCTATTAATTTTCTTTCAACTCAGATTGTTTTGGAATTGAAGTCAGTTTTCGAGGAGAATAAGGGCCCCTCTAGAGGCGAGTCTTTGTCCACGGTAAATTCTCACACTTCGAGCAGCGAGGATACACTCAATGTATCAGAGCCCAGGTTCAAACCGGTTACAATAACGTTAGAAAACCCACGTGATAGAAATGATGGAAAGCCTGTGTCGGTACGAAAATGCCGCAAGTGTAGTCACGGACTATCGATGCAAGCAAAATATTGTAATAAATGTGGAAGTTCACAGTAATTATATTGGCAATAGGGATCGTTTTGAATCGCTTAGCTTCCTTGATACGGAACTCGAACTGGGATTAATGTAATTCAGTGTCATGGGATTGGTATATTAATGATCTTTTAAGCGTGTAAGCAGTGAATAAGACTTATAGGAGCATACCGAAATTGCCTTCATATTATTCGCTACAATTCTAAAGTAAACTACAATATTTCTGTTCGTATAGATACATAAATAGACTATTCAAGAATCATAGAGGACATTATTAACTCCTCGAATTGAATTTAGGATGATTAATGTGCGAACCAATCGTACTACCGAAAAATCATTATCAAAAATGTGTCCTGACATTGAACCATGCAATGTCATCTAAATGTTAACCCACTCTAGAAACATGATAATTCCCAAAAGATAGATTCTGTGCAAAATGGTTGGAAATCAAGTGTCGTCGTCGATCTCTCGATCTAGCATATGCCAAATGATAAGATACCTAAAAATGAGGAGAATATTCATTAGAAATAAATCGTTGCTTGTTACCGTGCTTAGAATTAGTAACGTAGTATCAGGAAGACTATCTAAAGATCTTACGGAAAATATCACTTGTAAACAATATGAAGTGTAGCCTCACTTCATATTTGTATGGAGGCATCAAGACGAGGTGACAGTGAAAAATCGTGGTTATCAGACGACAATAATTTATTATTAGAAAGATCAATTGAATTCATAAATTTAAAAAGATAACAATTCTGATTAGAACGTTAGTTTCAATATAGCAGGTTAGGATGTTCCGTCCCAAGAATGTGGAAATACAACTATTAATAATATATCTCTGTATTAACATAATTAATGAAAGTCTTCAACGGGAGGTCAGCCACTGACGAGTACATGTCTACCCATTCGTTAACATTTTCGACCCCTGAAATGACTCTTAAGAAATTCGCCTTGTGGCTGGGTGATCAAGTGCCTGGTTCTGGAGATTCGAAGAATCCGAGATTGTTATCATATATCGAAGATCTAAATGACGAAGACGATGAAAGAATTACCGACATTAACCCGAATGTTGATGATTCGTTTAAGCCTAGTGGAGCAGTGACAGATATGTATGGTTCCCAGACAGCGCCAGATATATCTAATGCTCAGCAGCCAAGCCATATAGTCAGCATCGATTCTAAGGACAATGTAGATGGTCAGGGATTAGAAAAACATGCTCGGCTTTTGGAACGAAAATACTGTACAGAATGTGGAAATTCCATCGGAATATACGCGAAATTCTGTACACGATGTGGAAATAAGCAGAACTGACTACGACCCTTCCGGCGTAAAGTAACCATTTATTGTCATTACGATCTAAATCCAACCAAGATAAACGTCCTACGATTAAAGTTTGCCTTGAATATGTTTGCGTTATGCTATATGGCTCAGATCGATAAGTATCTATTAAGGACTTGATTTGCATTAGGTTTAGGCATTTTGTTTTGTCTCGCAGTCAAAACCCTGAATCAGTTATTTTTAGAAATCAATTTAACATCATGTCGTCGCTCCTTTGAATTCCTTGATTAAAAAATAACAATCGTTACACACAAAATTAGAGAAAAGGAAATTTAATGAGAAGAACCTCGTCCTTTTACAAACTTTGCATGTCTTCATATGATCTAATTCATAGTTTGCCTAAAAAGCATTTGTCGTATAATGCAGTTCGGATGGAAGCTTTGGTTAAAAGCTTTGGGCTAAGAAGTTGAAGAGAATTAAAAATACCTGTGCAGGGCGTCCACAGGAAAGACTATTGTATCATTTATCAAATACTTGGACTAATGTGTGTTACAATACCAAACAAAAAGAGTCTGGCATTCCTGACATTGGTTGGAAATCCGATGGACGAAGTATTTTCAGAAAATATTATCTAAATCGCATTAATCCTGTAGAGCTCTTAGCACTAGCTGGACTGCAAGACGTGTTTCTATCATACTAGTAAATGGAAGTCGATTTAGGGTCCCCTCTCGATATCAGAGTAATATCTGGCGAATGTTTTCGGAACAATATAACAATAAAGATTGAAGTGGCATAACGTTTTTACCAGATCGGAGGACTTAATATCGGGCTATGAAGGCGGCTGATAAGGGTTAATTCGTTCAAGTGAAAGTGCATGATTATCATCTAACGCCCCAACACCTAGACTGAGTCCTCTGATTGTGATATCTAGACGGGCAGCCTCTGCAGGAGTCAGTGAAAACTCTCTCGTTAGAACAGTTCTTACTTGCCTGTCTGGGTCTATCGTCTCGTTAGTTTTTATAGGCACCGCTATACTTAGGATCTTTGATACCATATCTGAAGGAATATTACTGCTTCGGCTGTTGATCGAGTATTCGATTAGTTGTAGTACGATCTCCCTGTTGGAGACCTTAAGTGCATTGACAGTATATATAGCGTCTACACTGAGAACGCTGGTCGCCTCCGAGCCTGATATTACCCCTGCGACTCCGCCCTTGCTGGATGAGATTGCTGAAAGTATTGAGGGATCTAAATCAACGTTTATTGTTAACACACCTTCGAAATATTTCTCCGAAGAGGCATTTCCTACTTCGGGTATTGAAGTAAGAATTTGTTTACAATCAATACTCGTCGACCTAGACGGTCCGAGATTTTGAATACTATAATTATGATCATGAATGTCGCCGTTAAGCGCTGCTTTCCAGAAGAAGGATATCGGAAAGTTTTGCCTGTTGAAGATATTTATGTCAGAGTTATAGCGACCTGGTCTCAAAGGGCCATCTTCGCCAGTTATAGTTCCGCAAATAAACCTGGCCGTATATTCTAAGGTATTGGAGCCACCCGAGTAAGGTAGAGGCACGGCTTGAATTCTAGCAGCAGATCCGTTGCCAATATTGGCGGGCTGGAGCGAGGCAGAATTTTGAAATTGTGCTGAAGAAAGTAATCTGGGGTTAGCATTTCCTTCTGAGGGAAAGTCTCCAGATATGGAAATCAGGTAACCAACACTCGAACCTGTGGGTTTTATACTCGCCGCTTGAGATTTTCCAAAGGCTAATGCATCTTGGTAATTAGAGAGAAATACGTTGGACTGCCAAAGAGGCAGATATAGTATAAGTACGATAATAAGTATGAAAACAACGTTCAAATTTAAGCTCTTAATAAGAGTAAGAAAATTTAAGTCTTTAGCGTTCGTGTGAAACATGATTAACTGGAAAGCCCCGTAACGATTCTGACAATGTCGATTTTTGAACTAGCTCATACGACTCCAGGTTAGCACTAACTTTATCTTTAAGCAGGTCATATTCTAACGAAATGGCTGATGAAATGTTTATGTTTGGTCTGACAACTGGGGTTTTTGCTGTGCTGACTGGGCTTTTATTCGCATCAAGGGCTAAACGCCGATCCGTAGATACCGAGGTTGAAAGAAGTACTGGTGCTCCGATCTGAGCAGCTAGCGAGTTAGTTACTACTATCTTCAAATCCCCAAAATTTTTGAATTTCAATCGTGATATCTGGGGCTACTTCTGCCCACAGTTATTGGTAATTCAATAATGCGGCAGATCTAAGTATCAAGATGACGCGAGTTCGAACCATCAATTTCTTGGAACCCAGAGGCTCGAAGATCTAACCGAAATACAAAATCAATATTCAATTGATTGTATGGCTTTAAGTTTAACGGCTGGATGAAACCTCCTTTACGATTTCATATTTAGATTTGTATCCTCTTGGGTTAATCATCATATTGTCATAGTGAAAAGTTGATGAATTTCCAACTATTACAGTGGTAATCATCCCAAGCATATCCTGGTGTTCAAGCATATTGTTCAAGGTAGTAAGGGTTATGGCCTGACTGTCGCGATATGCACCTTTAACAATAGCAACAGGAGTATCCGGTTTGCGGTACTTTAGGAATATATCCCTAGTATCTCTCAATTGATGAACTCTCTTTTTACTCGCAGGATTGTAAATAACTGTAACGTAGTCTCCCAAAGCTGCAGCTTCGACCCTCTTTACAATCATTTCCCAGGGAACGAGCAAATCGCTCATACTCACAACTGCGAAATCGGTCATTAGTGGTGAACCCACTAACGCTGCGCACGAATTCAGAGAGGAAACACCAGGTACGCATTCCAAATATATCCCTTCTCCATTCTTCCAGCCCTTTTCAGCCAAGATTTCGTAAATGAGTCCAATCATTCCGTAGATACCTGGGTCGCCCGAGGACACGAGTGAAACAATCTTTCCTTTTTCGGCAAACTCTATGGCTTGGTTTGCCCTTTCTACCTCCTGGGTCATTGGGTATCTATAAACCTCCTTTCCTTCAATTAACCTCTCTATTAGTGAGATGTAGGTATCGTAACCAATGACAATATCGCTCTGGCTTATCACTTCGTTTGCGCGAAAGGTCATGTGGTCATGGTGGCCCGGACCTAATCCGACGACAAATAATTTACCTGTATTCATTCAACCATTTTCAATCATTAAAGCGCATTTATCTTTTTCTTGATTGACTAACAGACTAACCATATATCTACATGTTCTAATCGCAGCAAGATTAGACTAACTTAAACGTCAAGCCTATTTCGAGAGTTCAAATTCCATGTGCAAAGCTTTGACTGTTTCCTCACAATCCTTGTTATTTACTACTAAAGCCAGATTTAACTCTGAATATCCTTGAGTAATCATGATGACATTTACCTCTCTCTTTGCAATAGCACCAAATACCTTCGCAGCAACTCCCTTTATACCCCGCATTCCTGATCCGACTACCGCTATGACAGCGACGTCATCATTCACACTTACTTTCTTAATGACCTTGCCCAATAGATTAAGTTCCAATATATTTGTCGCCTTATCCAAGGCATTTTTTCTTACGACCATAGATATACTCGATTCTGAAGGGCTTTGAGATATCATCATGATATTCACCCTATTTTTCGCTAGCGTATCAAAGATTCTTGCCGCTGTCCCCGGAGCACCCACCATTCCGCTCCCACTAACGTCAATTAATGCGGTGTTTCTGATCATATTTATAGATTTTACAATTTTCTGAAATTCATTACTTGGATGAGAAGTAATGAGAGTCCCGACGTTCTGAGTATTGAAGGTGTTCCGAATTCTAACCGGTATCTTTGCCTCTATCACTGGCTCGAGAGCTCTGGGATGTATGTACTTTGCACCAAACAGTGCCATTTCCATGGCTTCTGTAAACGAGACCTCGTTTAGTACTTTGGCATTTTTGACTATCTTTGGATCCGCTGTCATTAGACCGTCTACATCGCTCCA
>JANWJI010000059.1 GCA_025449515.1 Nitrososphaeraceae archaeon
CTCATCCCATAATTCATCAGAGACTCTCTTGACAGTTGGAAGATACTTGACTCTATCGTAGGCCACACTTATGAGCAGGACAGCCTAAAGCTATATGTCTATCTATTTTTGGGATGGGTTCTAAGTAGGCTAAAAATTATCTTCAATTTGGCGCTGGTTTTCAGTCACATGGCATCATAACCACTTGTTGTTTTGTACGCCTCCTGTTTTAGTCAATTTGAACTATTCATCATCATATGTAATTTCATATACTACTAGAGCTATCCTTGATTTGACTTATGGGACTAACAATTAACATATTTTAGCCATCGAATTATTTTTTATATGAGAGTAAATCTATAATGTGGCGTCTTTGAGTCTTTGATCAGAAATGAGCATGTCGTAAGCTATACCTATACTACTTTGACTTCAGATAAGATACTTTTCGTTACTTATGTTAGAAAAGGCAATAATTAAACGATAAAGATCACAATGGAATCCTATGCGTATTACAACATTGGGAGTACTTAAGTTGGAGCATATCTATTCCTAAAACATGCACAAGAGTTTCCTTATGCCAATCTACTCCTTTGAGGCCGGCGTCAAAGAGAGCTCAAGACTATTGGGACTTAAGGGGGCGGGTCTGGTCCGAATGACAGCAATGAAACTGCCTGTCCCACAAGGATTTATAATTACTACCGAGGTATGTGAAAAGTTCTTCGAGGCAGGGTTGCGTTTGCCCGACGGTCTTATGAATGAAGTAAAGATGGCGATAAGGGAATTGGAACTCCAGGTTGGCCTCAAGTATGGCGATCCATATAACCCGCTTTTGGTTTCCGTGCGATCGGGCTCATCAATATCTATGCCTGGAGTGATGGCTACGATTCTTAATGTGGGTCTAAACCAGGAAACTGTTGCCGGATTAGCATCACAGAAAAAATCGAAATCTTTTGCCTGGGATTGTTATCGAAGATTCGTTCACACGCTAACCCAAACGGTACTAGATATTGACGAAACAGTCCTTTTGAAAATATGTGGTGAACCCAAAGTTCAGGATGTAGATGGTCTTCAAAAAATCGTACAATCTCTTAAGGATGTGTGGAAAATAAAAACAGGAAAGGCTTTCCCAGAAGATCCATATAGACAACTCGAACTTTCGATAAGTGCAGTTTTAAAATCATGGTCGAGTAGGCAAGCAACTGAGTATAGGAAATTTAGCGGCATACCTCCTGAGATGGCAAATGGGACTGCAGTTATTATTATGAGAATGGTATTCGGAAATTTGGGAAATACGAGCATGACTGGTATAGCGTTTACAAGAAGTCCGGAATCTGGTGAAAAAAAACTATACGGCGAGTATCTCATCAACAGACAGGGAGAAGAACTGGTTTCTGGGCGATCAATCCCATCCCAAATAGAAACATTAGCATCGGAATTTCCAAACGTTGAAACGAGACTTAGAGACATTACCAAAACTCTGGAAGAACAACTAAAGCAGCCACAACAAATAGAGTTTACTGTAGAAGAGAATGATCTATATCTATTGCAGACTAGACCTGCTGAGATGAGCGCAATCGCAAATGTTAAAGCTTCTGTCGATCTCTGTCACGAAGGTTTAATCGATAAAACTACCGCCCTATCCAGGATTGATCCTGCTGCCCTAGAACAGATGATCTATCCCAGTGTTGAGCATGAAGCTCACGCTAAACCAATTGCGTTAGGTATAGGAGCCTCACCAGGGTCTACTAGTGGAATAGCGGTATTTGATTTGATGAGGGCGAAAGAAATGGCTGGGAAAGGAGAGCAAATAATTTTGGTAAGAGATGAAGTAAGACCTGAAGATGCTTACGCTTTTATTTACTCTGCTGGTGTACTTACTCTTAGGGGAGGTAAAACGTCTCACGCCATCGTCGTCGCGAGAGGGATGGGAAAGCCATGTGTCGTAGGTTGCTCACAAATATTTAGAGGCTTGGAAGGGCAGAATCATTCGTTCAGGAGTCAGTATGTCATCAATGAGGGACAAAAGATCACAATAGATGGTACAACAGGGAAAGTTTATCTGGGAGAAATCAAGAGCACGTCAACTAAAATTACTAAAGAACTAATGGAATTACTTCAATGGGCAAATACTGAAAAAAATATTGAGATTCGAGGCAACGCAGATACCCCAGATGATGCCGCCCTTGCAAAAAGGTACGGCGCAGAAGGCATAGGACTATGTAGAACTGAGACGATGTTCACTGAGCAAGATATGGGAAACACGTTTAAGAGAATGATCCTAACAGATGATACCAACGAAAGAAAACTTATGTTACTAGAGTTAAATATTCGTCAGAAATCGGTATTTCGAAATATTCTGAGACAAATGCAAAATCTCCCGGTGGCACTTAGATTACTTGATGCTCCACTCCACGAGTTTCTTCCTAGAGAGGAAGATCTTATATCTGAAATCGAAGGCATAATGTCAAGACCTGATCCCGATAATCAACTGGGTCGAGAAAAGGAACAAGTACTACGACGAGTCCGCGAGCTGAAAGAATCCAATCCAATGCTGGGGCACCGGGGTGTTAGAGTTGGAATTTCCTATCCAGAAATATATGAATCACAGATAAATGCTATCTGTGAAGCAGCAGCAGAATTAAAGCAGAATGGTATTGCAGTTCATCCTCAGATCTTGGTTCCCCAAGTAAGTATGTTACAAGAATTGAAAGCCATTAGAGGCATTTTCGAGAATGTAAAGAAAGCCGTGGAATCGAAGTACAAATTCGGATTGAACATCGAATTTGGAAGTATGATTGAAGTGGTTCGATCTTGTCTTATTGCTGATAAGATTTCGACATGTGTGGATTTTATAAGTTTTGGTACCAATGATCTTACCCAAGCTGTTTTCAGCTTTAGCAGGGAGGACGCAGAGAGTAAATTTCTTGCGGCATATATTGATCAGAATATTATTTCCATTAACCCGTTCCAAACAATTGATGAAGAAGGAGTTGGAATGCTAATGAAATTAGCTACTATGCAAACCAGGCAGACTAGTAAGAAAGTCAAGATTGGCATTTGCGGAGAACATGGAGGCGATCCTGCCTCAATCAATTTCTTTAGCGAATTGGGACTAGACTATATTAGTACCTCACCAAGGCGGATACCCATTGCTATTCTATCAGCTGCACAATCTAGTATTAAAAAGAGATTGCCTTCGACTGCTAATTCAAAAACCTAAATTCAGAATAGACAAAATTAACCTAGATCTTAAACAATTTGCAAATAATTTTAAGATGAGTAAGACCTGTTTTTCTAGTCTTTTATTTCCTTATACACTTCCCAAAGTTTGTCGCCTACGTAATGAATATTACAGATTACACATCCCCTATTTTTTGGAGCTGCATCTTCACTACTCTCTAACGCGATGCCTACGGACAGTGCTTTGAGGTGACTTTCGTCCTTGATCACTACGATAGAATTCTTTTTGAAGAATTGAAAAGCGGTGATTCCAGGTCTCATAATGTTGGCCCCGTTGCACACGAATTTCACTGCTTTCATATCAACTGTTACGAATGGGAAATGTCGCAAAAGGTCCTCCTTCCCAACAAATGGAATAAGATCTTCATCAACTCTTACTGCTACAAAATTCTCAGCTTTTAGCAAAAGCTTGTTCTTTTCAGCTTCATATACCTTTAATGTCTTTATTTTTGGAATGCTATCAAAAGGCCAGTTAGTGCGCAGCGAATCGATTATTTTGGATGTTTCTGTCTTAGAGAGAACGTTTACCCTCAAATTTGCACTAGCTCGATAATGCTGAATTCTGAATTGATTTGCTTTTCCACGTTACGTTCTTTTCCTGTTTTCATTATTATCCGAATCCTCACTCAATCTGTTGGTTATGGGTATATATTCGCATCCCATCGGACCACAATACTTACCGACATACGAGGCCTTTGGTCGATATAGAGCTGGCTTTGGTGCGGCTTCGGCAAATTTTTCTTCTATAACGTGAGCGGTCCAACCTGCCGCTCTAGCAATTGAAAAAATTGGAGTATTGAGATCCAACGGGATGTTCAGACTGTAGTAAAGGGAAGCGCTATAGAGATCAACATTCGCATAGATCGATTGCCCTTTATTCGCAACCATGAATTCTTGGGTTGCCTTTTCAACTTGCTGTGTTATTTCAAACCATTTTGTATTTCGTTCTTTAGAAATTATATGTGATAATGTCCGAAGGACCTCTGCTCTCGGGTCTGTGGTCCTATACACTGCATGACCCATTCCCATAATTCTCCCCCCCTCATTTAATCTATTGCGAACCCAATCTCTAGCGTTGCCAGACTCTCCTATTTCCAGAAGCATTTTCATTACCTGAACGTTGGCTCCACCATGAAGTTCTCCTGACAAGGCACCAACAGCACCTGCAATGGACGCATACATATGTGCTCTGGTTGATGCAATTTCCCTTGCCGCGAAGGTTGAAGCATTAAAACTATGCTCTGCATGCAAGATTAGTGAAATATCAAATATTTTTGCCTCTTCTTTCGTAGGATGTTCTCCGCGGAGTAAACGAAGAAAATTCTCTGCGTGGCTACCCTCTTCCAAGGGTTCAACCACGTCTTGTGAATGCCTAATTCTATCCCAAGCAGCTACGATCGTGGGAATCTTACCAATCAGAGTGATTGCTCTTCTTATATTTGCACTCTTTGAGTCTTCCCCCATATTAAGATCATAATCTGGCAGCTCAGATATGGCTGATTGAATAACATCCATAGGGTCGGCTCTTTTGGGCCTATTAACTAGATTTCTGAGAATTGGACTAGGTAAGGATCTTGCTTCTGTCATACGTTCTGTAAAGTCATTCAACTCCTCCGAATTCGGCAGCTCACCGAATATCAGCAGATATGCAGTTTCTTCGAAGGTGGAATGATTAACTAAATCTAGAATATCATAACCTCGGTAAATAAGCTTCCCGTTATCTCCGTCAATCGAACTTATCTTAGTATCAGCGACCTCTATGTTCCTAAGGCCTATATTTCTGGCGTCAATCACAACAGGTATTATTTCTGCGAATTTGTATATTAAAGTAATGATGCAACATAACCACTAGTATCAATAGTCAGTATAAGAAATCATGGAAAGATAACAATGCCAGATGACTTTTAAGGAGGTATTGAATTCTTGTTACCATAATGGTATTTGGCAGAGAGATACGACTAAATCGAATAACAAATGAGGGAAAGATGCTCTGCATACCAATGGACCATGGTCTCACGTTGGGGCCAATACAGGGCCTGGAAAGTGCGCACACCCTTATTTATTCCTGCGAGAGCGCAGGGCTTACTTGTGTTCTCGTTAACAAGGGGATAGTCAAGTCGATGCCTCGACCTACTTCAATTGGCGTAATTATTCATTTGTCAGGGAGTACTACTCTGGGACTTGCACCCAATAGAAAGATGCTTTTGGGAAGTGTTGAAGAGGCAGTACGGCTAGGTGCTGATGCTGTATCTGTTCATATTAATGTTGGCGCTAAAGAGGAGCCGGAAATGCTGCAAATGCTAGGAACTATATCTGACAAGTGCGATGAATGGAGTGTACCACTTGTTGCCATGATGTACGCAAGAGGAGAGAATGTGAAGGATCCAAATGATCCCGAGGTAGTAGCCCATGCAGCGAGAATAGGAGCAGAGGCAGGTGCAGATCTCATTAAAGTAGTTTATACAGGCGACGTGTCATCCTTTAAAAAGGTAGTCAAGGGTTGTCCAGTACCAATAGTTATAGCAGGCGGGCCCAAAGTTGACACCGACAAAGAAATTCTAGATATGTGTCATGATGCAATGAAAGCGGGAGCTAGAGGTGTAACATTTGGTAGAAATATATTTCAACATCCTTGCCCTCCGGCAATGGTGCGAGCTCTATATCAGATAATAATGAAGGGTAAACGATCGGACGAGGCCATGAAACTCCTTGACTCGGAACATGAATAAGAAAACTTTAGTTATTAATCCTCAGGTCTCTGAATCGGAGCTTCCAAACTTTCTTTCGAAATTAACCGATATCGAGGTAATATTTGTCGATCCAAGAAAATTGCGCGGAACTAAATTCAAGACCATGTACGAATCCGACGCCGCTGATATGGTGATTTGTAAATCTAGTACAGAATTAGGCAAATCGAGAGGTTCGGGAAAATCGACGGGAATTTATAAAGAGGTGAAAAGCGATGACGATATAGAAGATATACTACTAGCATCTCAGATGGGCGCAGATTTTGTTATCGTTGATTCCGTAGATTGGAAAATTATTCCACTTGAAAATATAATAGCAAAAATACACAAGTCGAAGACTAAAATCTATACAACCGCCAAGAATTCTGAAGAAGTACGAACAATGTTTGGGATTCTAGAGCTTGGAGTCGACGGAGTAATACTTCATACCAACAATGAGCAAGAAGTAAGTGATTCTAAGAATTATATGGAGAATAGGATTCTACCCATTCAAGAAATCAATATTACAGATGTAATTGACGTCGGTATTGGAGAGCGAGTTTGTGTAGATACTACGTCGATACTTGCCACAGGCGAGGGCATGTTGATTGGTAGTAAATCGAACTTTCTATTCTTGGTCCATAATGAATCAATAGGATCGTCCTTTACGTCACCGCGACCATTCAGGGTGAATGCCGGAGCGGTACACTGCTACACTCTTACTCCCGAAGGTAAGACAAAGTATCTATCCGAACTCGAAGCAGGCTCTGAAATTTTGGCCGTTAATAGTAACGGGGCATCAAGACGGGTTACAGTAGGTAGATCAAAAATTGAAACTCGGCCCCTTATACTAATCAAAGGTGAGACAGACGGTAAAGTTGGTACTATAATCCTACAGAATGCGGAAACTATAAGACTTGTGAAATCGGATGGATCAATAGTATCCGTCACGGAGTTAAAAATCGGGGATAGGATCCTGGGGTCAGCAAAGCAAGGCTCGGGCAGACATTTTGGTATGGAAATAGACGAATATTTGATAGAGAAATGAGATGATTGATGTTCTATGAAAATAATATTTATTTATCAGGATGTTTATTATTTTAAAGTATACGCCATATTGATACACTTATTTGTTAATATCCATGTTACTTCAAGAAAGTCTTCTCAATACAATCACAGTGGGTCATTGCAAATCAGTTCTAGAAAAGATAGCTCCTGAATCTATCCAGTTAACTATTACGTCACCTCCATATCGAAATGCAATTGACTACGATATGCATGTTTCGAAGAATGGAGGATACTATCGTGGTAGATTGAGACAAGAAACCTCCGATTACTTATCTGATATGGTACAGATATTTAACGAAAGCATATTTCGCGTAACTAAAGAGGGTGGATATTGTTGTATAGTAATTGGTAACGAATTGGTAAATGGGACTTTGTTACCATTGCCTCATATGCTTCTTTCTCGATTGGTTGAACCTTATGGGAAGTGGAATCTCCATGAGGAAATCATTTGGCATAAAGTTACTGGGGGGACCAATAGATATGGATCATTTGTAATAAATCCTTATCCAAAGTATTACCGAGCCAATATAATGCATGAGTTTATTCTGGTCCTCAGAAAAGGAAATGTCAATTCGGGTAGAAACCAAAGAAGAGATGCGTTGCCGGCGACTCATGAAGAATGGACCAAGGAAATAGCGAATTCGGTATGGCATATAGCCCCGGTCCCTCCAGGCTACATAAACCATCCATGTCCGTTTCCTGAGGAGATACCGTATCGATTGATGAAGCTATATTCTTACAAAGGGGACACAATCTTGGATCCCTTCAATGGCAGCGGTCAAACCACCAAGGTCGCCTCACATTTTAAACGGCGATATATCGGAATGGATATCGTCGAAGATTACGTCAAATTAGCTAGAGAAAGGTTGAAAGAAGAAGGCCTACATATAAGACCGAATGCTCTCATAGCAAATTGGAGAAAGATTCCCTCTCACTTCATTGATCGATAATCAATTCCCGCGGTTTTGTAACACTTAATCTCCTCAGATTTCTTAGCATAAATCAGCCAGCCTTATTTTCTTTAAATATAGACAAAATCTTTTGCATCAACTTTCTTAAATTCTTATAGTTTAAACTAACATGTATTTCGGCAGATATCCAGTTCTAGATTAACATCATTATCATCCGATTTAGTCCTATTGTTCTATATGCCCCGATCCCAATTAGCGGCGTACTTTTTTGTTGCTCTGTGACGCGGTGCTTATTGACGTGATATTTATGCATCCATTTCAGTTTGACGTAGGCAGTAAGGTTTGGTGGATTGAGCTGCGTTATTTACGATGTCTTGAGAACAAGTTAATAATCTAATTCTTTCGTATTAGGTATATTGCCGAAGATATGCGTTTCAATTGCCGCTGAGAACTTGGAGCAACTTGAAAACGATCTTTCAGAAGCTCAAAATTCTGCCGCAGATTTTCTAGAAATTCGCTTTGACTTTTTGAGAAGTTCCGATTTTGACGAAGCGCTTCGATTAGCCGACAGAATTAAGAGCAAGTCCGTTTACACATTGCGAGATGAAAGTGAGTTAGGAAAATTCAGAGGCAATAACGAAGAACGAACATTTTGGTTAACTAGACTAGCCAACGCAGGGCCGATGCTATTGGATATAGAATTCAATATCCTAAGGATAAACGACGAGCTTATGAGCCATTTCAAAAAAAATAATACATCAATCCTCATATCTTGGCACAATGGTAAACAGACACCGAATCTAGATGAGCTAAGAGCACTTATGTCTAAAATGAAGCAAATGAGCAAATACATCAAGATTGTTACGATGGCTGAGAGTATTGAGGATGCGATCTCCGTATTAGAATTGTATAGAGATGCAAATGATTCAAATCTGATAGCATTTGCTATGGGTGAAAAGGGTATCTTGTCAAGGGTACTGTGTGGCCTGTACAAAACCGCACCATTTACCTATGCTTCATTGGGAAGTGAAGTAGCACCAGGACAATTATCAATATACCAGATGAGAAGGTTATATTATGGAATGTTTATGAAAAATGGGATTGGAGAAATCCATTAAGACATATTGCATAATAGGCGACCCCATAGAACACTCCTTATCCCCTGCGATGCATAATGCTGCCTTTAATTTTCTAAAACTTGGGAGTACATATATTGCATATAGGGTAGCATATTCGGAATTGGCTGCCTCCATTTGTTCGTTGAAGGAGGTAAGGCTTGCGGGATTCAACGTCACTATACCGCACAAGACAAGAATATTGAAATATATTGATGTCTTGGATAGGGTTGCAAGCAAAGCCGGAGCTGTGAACACAGTTCAAAATGTTGACGGCGTACTATATGGCTACAATACTGACGTTGGCGGATTCCTCAGACCATTAGCAAAGAGGGGAATTAATTTGAATGGATTGAATGTCTTACTATTAGGTGCTGGCGGAGCAGCACGTGCAGTAGTTGTTGCTCTCTCAAGTAAAACCGAGAATCTCAAAATCTCAATTGCGAATCGGAACAGAGATAGAGGTAAGGAATTGGCGAAGATTGGAAATACACTAGGGGCAAACTGTGAATCTTTCAGCCTACAGGATGTACAACTGCTCTCGTACCGAGCAGATATGATAGTTAATACGCTGCCGTTAGGAATGTATAATGAAAAATCCATTATTGATGTTCAATATATCCCTAGTGACAGTATAGTTTATGACGTTGTATATAGGCCAGTACTTACTGATCTTCTTAAAAATGCTAAACAGGCAGGGGCTACCCTAGTCTATGGGTACGAGATGTTATTAGAACAGGGTGCTGAATCCTTCCAAATTTGGACCGGAATTCCTGCTCCATTAGAGGTAATGAGAAAATCATTGCTTGGACCATTTGGTGAATAATTAGTCTGAAAAGGCATGTTAGGGCTACAGTGCATGGTGCAATATCTATACTAAATGCTATAGGTACAGGGTATGGTTCTGCTGTAGGAATTTCTCTTAAAGTTATCGCACAAGTCAGCCTTTCCAACGGAAGAGGGATAAAAGTCCGAACAGAGATCGGTAAGGAATTACTTGAAGATCTGGCATTGACAATTTTACCAATAGACATTGTTTCAGAAAATCAAATAAACATCAGTATAATATCTGAAATTCCTCCTGGTTATGGCTTGAAAAGCTCAAGCGCCGTCACGAGCGCTCTATCTCTCGCATGCTTCAAGATAACTAGCGATAATCTAGACGATAAATATGTATTAGAATCGGCAGTTGCTGCATCTCTCAAAGCTGGTGTGACTTTTACAGGAGCGTTTGATGATGCAGCTGCGTGTTATTATGGAGGAGTCGTTATTACTGACAACCGTTCACGTGAATTGCTCAAGCATTATAGTGCTCCGGAAGACTTATACGCCTTGATATTTTTGCCAGCGCAAGTGACAAGAGGAGATTTCACCTCTCGCCTCCCAATTATGTCTGATCTCTTTTTCGATTCATTTAATTTAGCAAAATCTGGAAACTACTGGAAGGCCATGAATTTAAACGGAGTGATAATGTCTAGTATATCTGGATTTGATTCCAGGCCTGCATTGGACGCCCTCAAGGCTGGTGCACTGTCCGCATCGATATCTGGTAACGGTCCGGCTACCGCAGCAGTTACTTCCTTAGAAAACACAAATAATATAATGGATGCATACTCGAGATATGATGGGAAAGTACTAGTTTCTAAATTAAACAACAAGAAAGCAAGTGTGGAAGTAATTGACTAGTATTATTGTCCAAAGATCACAAATTTCTGGCAAGATTCAATGTCCTGCAAGCAAGAGTTACACTCATAGAGCAGTAGCTGCCGCTTCACTTGCTGAGGGTAATTCAACAATTAGAAATCCATTACTTGCTCGAGACACTCTTGCTACAGTCTGTGCATGCAAGGCTCTAGGGGTCGACATAGATTACGAAAATGGTGAATTATTGATACAAGGACGTGATCGTTTGAAAGTCCCGGAAAATGTGATCAACGCAGAGAACTCTGGAACTACGATTAGAATGATTGCTGC
>JANWJI010000060.1 GCA_025449515.1 Nitrososphaeraceae archaeon
AAGATCTTATTCACTGCTAATGTTGATCTCGTCAATAGAAGGCTAACTGATATTCGAATAGGAGAACAACAATTTGACTCGAATTAACGATGACAGTGACACGTACTAGTGACGACCACCTAAGCCCCAAGTTAGACCATAACTATCATTCTTACCTATAATGTCTTATTGGACTAGTGGTATACTTATTCCTGGTTAGTAATGACTTGAAATTGATACTCTACTCCTTGACCTCCTTCGATTTGTTTGATTCTGTTTTCTGCAGGAATGGCTCCTTTCCATATAGTATCAAATACATATCTTTGGTATTCAACATTTTCCTTGACATTTACTATAGATAGTTTGGGAAGCAGGTTTTACTTTTTCGTGAATGGTTGCTTGTGCAAGATATGCCGAATCGCTGACATAGAGATCACCTTTGATTCCATCTAAATGTCTAAGTTCCTCTACCATGGCCGTAAGCGCATACATCAAGCAGTATATCGGACAATACCGGATTTTGCATCAATCTGGGATAATTATATCGTAAAAAGTGTTTCTAATACAGATGTGCGGCATGCCAGATTATAAATATTTTCTAAAATGAGACATCTAATGTATAGAATGACGCCTTGGTACCATGACAAGAGTTTATACATGTCTATATGAGGCGCGCCGAATCTGGCTATTTCCTGTCACACAATATGTCAAGAGGTGAACAGACATATGTACGAAGCAAATTCTCTTAATGAATACACTGGTGAGAAATTTGAAGTTGCATAGGAAGATGGGGAAACGCTTTGTTTAGGATATAGAGTAAAGATCTAAAGACTGAAGGAACTAGAATCAGAAGAGAGCGACAAGAGTATCCTAACAAGAGATTCGATGATGCAATCAGTGAGAAACTTGCTGTCGCCAGAGAAGTGGGGGCGCCAATTGCTAAAGATGCCTAGGCAACTTGTTAACCGTGAAGAGCTAGGCAGATTGATAGCCAAAACAAGTGGTGCGATTTCAATGATCAATGAATCAAATTATAGGGTAAGATCGAGACATTGATTACATTTTCAAATTCTGTCAGGATACTGCCTACAGTCAAGGTTTCTTCATGGAAACACAATTATTATCTGTCTGTGATTCCTGGTAGGCATTGTACAGAATTTGTTCTTGAGAAATCTAAAATGATAAAAGAAACAAAAGCACCTTTTACATCTAGGTTCTAATTGTATGCCGTCATATGGACTACTTACCAACCCTTCAATTGAACTAATAAGTGAAATAACTAAAATATATGATCTAAATTTTGACTACGTGGAAATATGTATAGAAAGCCCTGAAGGTAATCCAGACATAATTAATAAGAAGAACAATAAGGATATAATAAAAAAGTCGCTTGAAAAATTCAAGCAAAAGCCTATTGCTCATACAGCCTATTGGATAGATTTAGCTTCAGGTTATGATTATATTAGACAAGCATGGATTCTTGAGGCATTAAGAGAAATTAAAACAGCAAGAAGGCTGGGCATAGATCTAATAAATTTTCATGCTAACATAAATGGTATGTTCTATGGGGAAAAACGAAAAATAGTTTTGGATAACATGATCAAAAGTCTCAGAGAAATTGTTAGCCAAGCTAAAAAGCATGAAGTAGATGTAATGTTAGAAAATGTACCTTTATCAAAAGGAATACACAGTTTAAGTGAATTCAAATATATTATTGATAATGTTAATGGGCTATTTGTTCATCTAGATATTCCTCATGCTTTCACTTCAGGGGGAATGTCCTCAGTAATTGACTATATACACACATTTGGAGACAAAATAATTCATATTCACTGGCATGATAACCATGGGCAGAAAGATGAACACCTACCTATAGGCGAAGGTTTCATAGACCATAAAATGGCAATCAAAACACTAAAGGATATTGGTTACGATAAGACAATTACTTTAGAAGTTTTTACCAATAGTAACGATGCTAAGTCATCTGCAGATAAACTCAAAGCTATGTGGTAAGCTTACAATTAATACTTGTAATAAGAAACGGTAAATCCCAGATTAAGTCCTGTCGTTTGAATTTGCTTACTTTACAAATTCCAAGTTATAAATTATTATTCTATAGGAGATTAGTATATGGTAATTTAGTAAATCAGTTATTGTTGTCATAATATCCGGCTTTAAAATACAAGTCCATTTGCGGTGGAGAGACAAATCCCCCAAGTCTTGAATTTGTTTAGTAGCCATTGTAGTATCTCCTACACTAACAAAGCAGTGCTGTTTCAATAGCTTGTGCTGATCTTATCAGTTGAGCGGCTTCAGATTGAGTAATATGGCCTACTTTCAAGGCGACTTGTACTTGTATTACAAACCCCCTAAGATGCCCACAAGCGCCGCTGTTTATTTTATGTTGTTCGAATAGCAATGCAGCATTTAGCTGAGCATCTAATCTCTCGTTTGTGGAGGCATCAAGATGCATATTATGCTTTAGTTGTATTAATTGTTGTATGGATTGCAATGGAGTGATAATCGTAGCGACCAATCCTGCATGGTTAGAAGGCCATAATCCCGATGCAGTGCGGCTGGACGGGTCCGCGCCGACTAGGACTGCACTCTTGGCCTGAACACTGCCGCGGATCAGTACATAATCTACTCTCTGATTCAAAAATGAAGTCGGGTTATTGATAATATCAACAATTGCGCCACTCTGATTAACCTGGCAACAAGTGAAGCCAGGATTTGCCTGCTGCCACGAGTCTCGGAATCCTGCTGACGCGAATACGGCAAATGAACTGCCAGTGTTAACTGTATTCAAATCGCCAGAAAGTATTACGGGAAGATTAGTATTCATCGGTCCAGCCGTTAGCTCACGTGCTTGAAGAGTACGAATGTTTCGAGAAGCGCTATCCATATGAGTCGAGATGAAACGGACAATATCTCCATGCGTATTCACATCAACAGATTCCCAACCTGTCAAAAATGTGAATTTTTTACCGAAGAACAGGAAGCTGGAATTATTTTGATAGTTCTGTGACTGAACATTTGAAATTGAGATGTCCCCCCTATTAAGATCTGATGTGCGAACAAGTATCGCGTTACGGTCAGTTAACCTCACATCCATTAACCCGCAGGAGAAAAGCCCTGGACTCTGGACGTCATAATTGTTTCCCTTGACCACAACAGTGTAGCCAAGTCCTCTAGATGACAGGGCATGAAGCAGGATGTTCAGATAATCAAGAGTGATTGCAAATGAATCAGGACACGTGCTCATTGCTGCTGGAGTAGTTTGCCATAATGATACTTCCTGAAGCCCTATCAGGTCAGGGCTGGTCGAGGCAATCTCAGATGCGATCGCTTGTGCTCGCTCTGCAAAATTATTAGCAACGACATGACCGAAATCTGTAGCTACAGCTTTAACTAATTCTGACGGAGTAGTCGATCCGAATACGTCTTGAAGCCTACTGCCTTGATAGATATTGTAGGTGATAACGGTGAGTTTTTTGTCGTGGATCGGTTTCGCAAAACTGGTAGTTGGCTCCAGAGACAAAAATGTTATCGAACTAGATAAAAGTAGTATTAAAATTAGAACTGAAGTTTGTATGGATCTTGTATAATACATCTCTATCCGGTATTTTTTTGAGTATAAAAGATTAGTTGTGGAGGCGAGAGATCTATTAAGTATATATATGTAAAGCTGTGATGGACCTCTTTATACCTAACATATCGAGTATTTTAGAGAACCTTTTCTCAATTAATCATGTATTCGTGGTATATCTTCAGATTAGACTATAAATGGTTACTTTCCTCCATTCCACCTCTAACTTTACCGCTAGATAAAATAAACCAGCAAATAATGTGACCGAATTTTGCCTTGTTTCTAGCATTCTGACAGGCTATAAAATATTATCACTGCTAAGGGGTAATTTTTTCTGTGAAGGTGGTTAGAAAAGATCAAGATAGAAAACACACACTTGTACAATATACTAACTAACTCACAGATTCTAATAGTCGAAATTCAAGGCGTAGAACTACGATTAGTGTGAGAACCACCGAACCTGCATCAAAGTTGTTTCTTTGGTAATGCCATCCATAAAATAACGTTAAGTGTATTCATTCTCAGTAACGATTCAAGCTCAAGGTAGAAAATACCAATGATCGTTTATTGCAATATAGATTCAAACATTCAAACTTCAACCGCATAATCTGTGGAACATACTGATCATTTTTTATTTATGACGTGTGAACTTTAATCGAGTTGGATAATATTAGTCATGAAATTAGTAGATGTATAAAAATGAAATACCATTTGAAACCTTACCATCTATCATTGGCAAACCTTTTCTTTCCGTTTTTATCAGGAATGGATACTGCGTAGTTGGTTAATATCCAGATGCATTTTTAGACTAGACATCTTAGAAAAATCTCAACGGCCAACTTCAAGAAGATCAGGATCTGAAGTGCTGACCTGATTTATATAAATATTAAGTTATCTAGCAAACTAAATTAGAGGAGTTTTACAGTATTACATGCATATAATGTATTTTATACATAATAAAATTAGAGATAACTTATATTCCTATAATTAACTCGGGTTTTTAAAAAATCCTTTATAACAAGTGCTTATAAAAAATGTTTTCTATTTAATCTAAAATGATAACAAAACAAAGGTAATCTTCTTTGCAATGATCGTAGCATCATTGACAGTTGGAATATCGGCGACCATGGCTGGAGATACGTTGCTGACTCAGTTCGCACACGCGCAAGGCTACGGTGGAACACCCATGAATAGCCCTCCGCCAGGTGGTAGCGCTAGCTCAGCAGGCCCAGCACCTCCAGGAAATTCAACTTCAGGTAACGCAACTAAGTAAAACCAGGCAAGGCTAAACTATTATGAATAAGGATCAGACAGATTAAATATCTGGCTCTGATACCATCCTTTTTATTCACAGAATAATTTTTCAAATGATATTGCAGAATGCTTTAATTAATGGGTATAATCTGGGGTGATGGGCTTGAGGCAATTAATCCCTGATGTGCAATTGATGTTTCAATTTAGATCGTAGTCTCCATATGAGTAACAAATACTTTCTGAATGAAATGGTCTTTGCTGAAAGCTAGTAACGGTTGTACTCCAATTATCAGCATAATACCAGTACCAACAAGTATAACTAATGCTTTTGATTGCATGACTTTATGCAAGAATATTGAACTATACAAAAATTATCTAAAGATACACTAATCCAAAAGTTCCACTTGATATTACTATGAAGAATACTTGAATCTACAATAGAAACCATTTTTGCCAGAGTTATTCCATTCCATCCCATGGTCACTATAATTGTATTTGCTTGAGCGTGCAATAGTCATATCTGCTCCGGGAACAACAGAAAATGGTGAATTACTTAATACTGATTCTCTATTTTTGTCTGCTCCTGCAATTGCCTCTATATCTAATTCAACTGCGTCTTTTACCTTAAGCCATCTGCGTTTTCCATCTACACCAAATTCTATAGGAAGAGATTTTATTCCAAGCATTTCGCCAATGAAATTGGTTGCCGCAGCAAAAAATCCCCCTGCTTGCCCAGAATATATTCTTGTGATTAGATCTTTTTGTTGTTGGGTTGCTCTTTCATCTATGTATAATGCTGCTTTCCATTTAGGTCCTGTAAACATGTTACCTGGAGAATTGAACATAGCAACCACATTGAGATTATTCAGATTTGTATCTCCATAATTTCCTTTCTGTATGTGCCACGCGCATGTGACATGACAGTTACCTTCATCGGGATCTGAAAGGAAGACGCAGGGGCACACTATATCACAATTGCATCCTTCAAAATAATCTCCTTCAAGCATCCATGCTGTACTTGAGACCTGCGATGCAGCCATGAGAAATTCTATAATAACGAATATTTAAGGATTTTTTGTTAATCATGTATGTATTACCAATACTTTATTTTTGATTCGGTCTTATTCTTAAAATTTTGAACCAATAATTATAGTATAAAAATCATTGTAGGATTAGCATGATCTGGGAACTTCAGCATGTAATGAGTAGCATCTGAAAAGTATTCCTAGCTTTCCTTATATAATGCCATTTTATAAAACCCTCATGAGAAAAGGACATTTAATGTCAGTAATTGCAATGTGTCTTCTAACAATAATGACAGGGATACTTGCTACATCAAATCAGATAAACAAACTAGCATTGGGACAGCCTAGTCCTACAGATGCTACTACTACCTTTAGTATGAATGGGCCTATAGGTTCTTTGGTATTTGGAATGGCACCAAATACCAAAATTATTGATATGACGACTGTACAAAAATTTATCCTATCAGGTGATTGGAATATGGATGTAAATCACGGAAAATTGGCAGACTTCAAAGCAAACTTTTACACAGATCCTGTGAATGGTGGAACCAGCAATCATACACATCAATTGGGTAACTTTAGAGTTAGTAATGATAACGGTATTATCCATCTTACGCCGGATAAAAGCACATCTATCTCAGGTATAGTAGACGTTGGAACAAATGGTAAGAAGGTATGGGATGATGTGAATGCGACAGTGGTTGTCTCAAAAGGTAGAACGATCAGTATTAATCTTGCTGATAAAGATACTCAACGCCATTTTATGGGACAACAAATCTATGGAATAGTTAAGAAAATGAATATATAGATAAAGAAAAATTTGATAACAATTCTTGTAGTATTGTCTTGTGTGTCTACTATCCTTTAATGATATCATGCTAAAATCATTAGGAGGGGAGAAGGTCTAATTACTTACAATTCTGATAACAATCATAATGAACAAATCTACTTGGAAAGATTTTGCACACAAATTCTTGAAAAAGATTACTTTATACGATCTGCCGCAATAGCCGATAATTTGGGAAATATAATGGCCTCTATTTCTAGGCGAGGACTGATAGATTTGATGTCACCACAAGAAGATGCAAGAGCCGCAGTGCAAGCAGTCATTCGTTCTGCAACTCGTGACAAATTCAAATCGAAAATTGGCGATCTACTATTTTCGATCAGTAGATATTCTCGAGAGATTAGAGCTACAATACCACTTCAATCAAATAGTGATGTAAAGAAGCGACTATTGTTGTTACTAACATTTGATGTTGACGCCGAAGCGGATTTCATAATATTAAAGAAAATCCTACCATATATATTTGACAACAGGGATTACTTCCTTTAGAATCTAAGGCATTAGATCAAGTGCCATTTTTAATTCTATTATTTCGGATTCGATAGCCAATCGATCTGATTCATCTGTGGTACGTATCAATAGACTCTCGCATGCTTCCAATTCAGATGTTATGATGTCCTTTGTGTCGATACAAAGACTATGATATGCATCAATAAAAGAGTATGTTATCTTTGTTCCCTTGTCCTTGCAGCCACACGTTTTTGCAATGATCTTGACTGGTTGTTCAGACTCAGCGATATTCATCTTATGTCTCCTCCACAGAATAAAAATCTGGTCGGGCTATGATCGAACTACTTGTGTATAAACTTGTTACCATGTGTATTGATGATCTGTTATTATAGTATGGATAGGTGAACTGGATGTTATTGAGATGCATCTTGATGAAAGTATACATGACTTCATATTTACTATTTAGATAATAAATGTGTTCTATTGGCCATCTTAAAATAAGAATTTTATGATAATATCAAAAATAATTAATTCGAAATCGAAATTTCTATATTCGCTAATTATATCGATAGTTATAACAAAATGTGCATTCTGAACATCAAGATGAACCGTCTGAATTTACCTAGTGGCGCAAATCAACCTACTTTCTATGGATCATCTATCAGCAAAATCCTACAAAAGGCTTCACTTCGATGATTGCTTTGAGAAGAATTGTCATTAATCATATGCCTCTTTTAATAATGATTTTACGATCTGATCTTACTTATCAACCAATTTTTGGTTTATTTACAGTAATCTTTTGCTCAACAGATATTTTCATATTTTTTCAACATTTCGATCATAAAGTTGAAAGCCTGTATTCTTAAGTTTCGGATATTGATATACGAAGTATAATCAAACCTTCTATTAGTAAATACAAAATAATCTTTTCCAAAATTTCTTTCGATATTATTCCGAGTATTCTGTTCAAGTTCACTGCCATGACTAACTGCGTGTCTCAAATATCTATACTTGATTAAGTGAGGAGGAAACGAGTTATCGTCTTCTAGAATTTGGTAAAGTTCTCTTATAACCGCCGCGTTATCCTTGTAGGAAAGTAAGGCAATACGACCTCTTGAAAAGTGGAGATAAATTGAATGTTTATGATCATACTCAATTCTGCTAATTTCTTTTTTACTTAGTTTTAAATCATT
>JANWJI010000061.1 GCA_025449515.1 Nitrososphaeraceae archaeon
AATCTGATATTAGTCAACTAACTTTGAAATTTTCGGTCAAAAGATAGTAATCCGTATCTGGCCCATTCGTGATAAGTGTTAAAAGCGTTACAACATAACGAAGTTTCTGAATTATGCAACAAAGCACAAATTGGTATAAATCTCAATTAGCCTGGATGAAAAATTCCTGCTGATCAATCCGTATTTTCGATATCGAACCAAACCGATTCATAAGCAAACATCATATATTATTATTTTATTTAAAGTCGATCTAGAATTTTATCTATTGACTTTAGCAAAGACAACAGATTCAAGGAAATACTTGGTACTCGAATGACATCATATTCTGTGACCTCCTCTCTCATTATAGGCATAAATAGCGTCATATGACTGGCTGTGCGATTGGCACCATCCCCACCTATAGGCGACATACCTAATGTCATCGTAACTAGCATTTTTGTATGGGCATATATCAAAAATCCTAATAGTATTAAATAATCTTTGGTTAAGTCTCTCCAACACTACTTACTGATAGCATAAAATATAATAAGCTAAATAAAAAACGAGTTGATATATTGTCACAAACCGAATGGTTTACTACTTATCTAGAATACGAGAGTCTTAAGGATATGTTAAAGGTTATCCTTTATACATCACAATCCTTTATGTCTATCACACCATTACTTTACTACATAACCTATCATGATAAATTAATACTCTTCATTCATACTGGTATAGTAGGTGGTATTGTAGCTCATTATCACATTCTTAGCGAAAGTCCAAACAAGAATTTTGTGGAATTAAACAAATTGACTGGTGATTTCAGGTTTGTAGATGGTGTCGGTAATAATCCTCAATCGATTTATATTCCAATTGCAAGACTGATAAAATCGACTCTCAGATTTCCGATAAATGGGTTAGATCCAGTTTAAAATTAGGCCATTTTGTTTACTAACACTTTGAGTAAGAGAACAGTAATCAAGCAATGAGTTTTTAAAATGTCATATGATTAGGATTATGAAAGGGACGATCATTCGGAGGGAGTACACCTGATGGCCATTTTAGTTTATGTGAAACCAATCCTGGGTAATTGTAACGTACGTTTATTGTTAATGTTTTGATTTTTATTTTTATTCACACCGGTTACTTTATTATCAATTGAATGGTGATAGGTCTAGATATACAGAATAATCGAAGAGGGTAATAGATGAATTGCATATTCGGAACAGAGGCAATAAATGATAATGACAATAGTAGGAAAAATTAGTTGGTTGTATCTTCATACCACTTATAGTAACAATACCTTTTACTTTTTACTTCCTGATATCATATTACCTAATCCTTTAAGACCTCCACCAACGACCTTGCCTAGATTCGATACAGCCCCACCTGCTGCCTTTGTCATATTACCTGCTGTCGAGTTCGCTGCCTTTGTCATATTACCTGCCGGATTACTAGTTGCTGCAAATGGCGCTGCTGGAGTTCCTTGACCTGAGAGAGATGTTTTCGTCATATTACCTGCTCCTGTTTTATTCGCCTTACTGGCAGATTGAGTCATGTTACTTGATTTCATAGTCGAACTACTGTTCATTTTTCCTGTCGAGGGAGGAGCGCCAAGTAACGAAGAAGTAGTTACAGCGCTTACTAACAAGATACCAAAGGATACGGCAAGGGCCAACCCTAATGCATTTGACGTTATTTTCGCCATCGATCATGTATTGTACACATTTGCTTTTAACACTTTTAGTTTCGAATTATAACATGAAGATCCATTAGTTAGTTTTCGGAAATCTTGGCAATGCTAGTGTATTCTCCGTAATTTATCTCAAAGATTGGGCATATATTCAGGGCAAAGGCTCATAAAGACGGAATCCTGCTGATAATTGTTATAAGCAACTAATCTCCGATCAAAAAGACATTTTGAATTATGTTAATGGCAATTCGATTGGCAGAAGCCATCCCAAGGTAGTTGATATAAAACAATCGTATCTGATGCGCAGATTGGTTATGATATCATTTGGGTACTTATTTCCCCAAATCCTGCTATCTTAGCAAACCAATTTACAATTTCCAAATTATGTGTTTGCTACTACCTGTAATCTACTATGCCCCACATCTTGGCGAGATATTTCGTGACAGCATTTTAAGCTTCGTAAACGTCCACGATTAATATCGTCTATTATATTCGATTTGTTTGGAAAAACCAATTTCAAGTTTCATAGAGTGACTAGTAAATTCAGTCTCAATTTAGTTACGATTATTATCATTCCTGTTATTATTAATACCATTCTTGTTACTAAAACTGTCAATAACCATTACTGAATGCCCATGACAATCAACTAAATGCACTTTTTGATCTGTAGATGTAAAGTACGATTCGTAATCCTTTTGATGGTACAGACAGAATAGCTTTAGTTCCAGATCTTTATAGCTAGATGGAATCGACCTTTCATATTCAAGAATTCTCTTGACAACACCATAGCTAAAGTCGTTATTATTATCCTTGTAAGGCACAGAATAGAAGTGAAAAAATGAGCCCATATCAGAGAATATAGTAATACCATTTTTGTTATTTTTTATACCATGATTAAGCAATATCCTAATAAGAGATAGAAAATTCAACTTATTGTCTTTATCTGCTCCATCTTTGTGACTTGAATTAGAATGTGACATTAGCGAATCCAAAATTACTAAAGAACCATCATGTATGTAACCTTCTAAATCCAAAGCATTATCTTGTTTGTAATCTTCATTTAGTAGCATTTGCCTCATCATTGATGGAGAGTCATAATGTGTCAAAATTAAAACGATCTCGTTATTCTCAAGCAAATATCTTATATAAACTGGATATACCCGTCTTAGAATTCGTATATCAGAATAAACTATAAGGTTATGAGATCCAAGCGTGGTATTTACGAAAGCTTCTAGAACATGATGTATAACCATTGTTATATTGCTATTCTCATAAGATTTAACAGAATCAATATTATATTTTATATCATCCAAATTGATGTTACTATATATTTTTTCCATTGAGATTAATCATCTATATATTGCGAGACATCATATAATACGCTTATATTTCTATTGATTTTGAGACATATCAAATAATTCTAATGGTATTATAGATGATGCGATAAATGCCCACAAAGTCTCTTTTTTTGAGATCAAGTCCCATTGAAATCTTATTTCACTTGTCTATCAATGCTTGGAAAAATTACACGTATTGGTTATACTATACCATATCATCGACCACATAACTGTACTTTATCGATAAGCACGCATTTGATAACCTGGCTATGTTATCTTATTATTATTAATATGCTTTCATTGAAACTGTATATTTTGTTCACCCCATCCTGACTCGCATTATGTAAATTCCATCTGCTGGCAAAACTACAAGAGAACCTGAACCTGAAGAGCCAGAAGAATTGGGCAACGAAGATCATGGCATACCTTACTGCTGGAATCACGGTAACGTCGTAGTTTACCTGTACATTAAGATGAAATGCAATGCAGGATATAGAGTTCGAAAACTCCTATGTCCATCTTACTACCTTCATTAAATCTTATAGGCAGATAATTGAATGATACTGGTGTGTAGTGTCATTCTTTTTTCTTGCTATTGCGATTCATAAGCTAATACTTTCGACCAGTTGTTATAGTTTTGCTAAAGGTTTGCAGAATTTACTAGATTATTGAGATCAAACCAGCTAACATTATCAAGAACATACTGCCATGATGTTTCATTATTGATAATGGGTATTTTCGCAAGAACAATCTTTGCTTCCTAATATCTGCGTATCTTTAACCCGATTCGGAAATTTTTTTGGCCTAAATCAAGATTGCTTTTACTAAAAGGAGGTATGTAGCCTAGCCTGCTGTCAATAATGCGTATCCTGAATTATCCTTTACCCATACTCGTTCAGAGAGATCTAAATACATTATTGTAAAAACTGCACCTAGAACTAATGAGATAGTGTTGGTACTTGTATGAGGGACTGCGGATTGTGTCAGCTAGTGTATTAAGGAAATCGATATTCGATATTCGATATTACTGATTTCGGCAAGAATGTTAAAGGTAAATAGGAAATATCAGAAGAATTTTATTATGCTGTGCTAGAAGGACCACAAAAAATGCAATTGAAATATAGCAGAACAAATAAATCCGAACTATCTTTTTTGTTTGACAAATTATTATGATTTGTATTCCTCAATATATTATGTGATGAGCTATGACAAATAAACTCTAGTAAAAATTAATTAATCAGCGATACCGGGTTGTTATCCTATATAATTTCGTAGGGTAAAGAAAAAGCTTCCCAAGTCTATAGCTAGAAGTACTGTAACGGAGTAAACTCTTATATCTTAGCAATATTGAACAAGTCATAATCAATATACCTTTCATTATCCTTCGACGCTATGATATTGATAGGGGCGGTATACATACCTCTTAGTCACATGTGTAAATATAATAGAACAATTCAACTACTAATTTATATCAAAGACCATTATTTTTAACAGTATACAATATAAATGCAGACTAGTATTGCATATAATGACAATGAAGTAAAACAATCTGGTACCAAAGAAGATATCGATAAGGGCTACAAACTTTGGCTTGATGTAGTTGATCCAACATCATCAGAAATACAAGATATACGACAAACATATGATTTAGATAAAAATGCTTTAGAAGTATTTACGAGCAAATCAAAGAAACCGCAAATTCGCGTGTCGGATGCTCATATATTTGCATTGATTCTAGATATAAAATATAAAGATCTCAAGACACTAGCCACGGAAGCATTGTATATCTTCAAAGGTAAAGACTGGTTGATAACCATTCATTCTTCTATGGTGGATCTGATAACAAATGTAATTGCGTTATTTGAACAAAGGAACGTAAAAATTATGGGGGCGACTATTGATGCTCTTTATTATAATATTATGACCGAAATAATAGGCAAATACGAGCAACTATTGACATCGATTGAAATGACAATAACTAATTTTGAACAAAGGTCCTTATACAAACCGTCCAGAAAGATGCTTGATTATCTTGATACCTTATCTCGGCAAATAATAATCCTAAGAAGACACTTCTGGCATACAAGAGACATTATCAACTATTTGAAGCACATGGAAAAGGACACGGAAGAAATAATGTATATTGAGATTGCTTACGATAACATAACTCAATTAATAGAATTGGTGGAATCATATCGTGATACTTTAAATTCTACTAGAGATTTATACATGGCAAATGTGTCATTACAGATGAATGATACAATGAGGCTACTGACACTATTTTCAGCAATATTGTTACCATTAAGCTTTATTGTCGGTTTATTTGGCATGAATGGGATTAATGTTAACGATCTTAGTCATGTTTCTGTTGGAGTAATAACAGTTGCCGTAGTCATGAGTGCGATAGTTTTAGCTATGTTCTATTATTTTAAGAAGAAAGAATGGATCTTGTACAAGGAACAAAATGTTGATCAATAGTGTTTATAGAGATAAACAGTCAGAGCAACGATATGCTGCTCAACTTTGCTATTGGTGGATCACCCATCTGAATTGGTGTTTGTTTAGATTCTCAATGATCGAGCTTCCCTTCGTGTATTACCGTCTCGATCTTGTCCGTATTACTGATGTTAACCATTGGATTTGATGCAAGAATAATCATATTTGCTTCCTTACCAGCCTGTATAGTTCCCACTTTATCTAAAATTCCAAGCGCCTGTGCCCTGTTGGCTGTTGCAATCCTTAAGATATCTGATGGACTAATTCCTGCTTCTTGTAAAAGCTCAAGTTCATGATGCAAGCTTTGACCAGGTATTAATCCGAAATTCGGTATGTCTGTTCCAGACAAGATTTTTACACCACCGTCATACATCATTTTTGTCAGTCTTAGAATTTTAGGCCACAAATATTTCTCCTTCATATCACCCTTTAACATTGCTTCATATATGTCCAAAGTTGGATCTACAGGAATTTTATGCTTAGCCAATGTGTTTATCATTTCCCTAATTTTTGTGCTATTGAGATCCACTAATGAGAGCCACAAAAAATGGTTGAAAGGATCATCGCCGGACTTATAAAAGGTCTTTTGTTTGTCTTTCGATAACAAGAACGGACTTACGGGAACTCCATGTGTAAGAGCATCGATTCCAAGATTCGCAGCGTCGGTCCAGCTCGTCAAATACAGATGTCCTATGACTTTTAATCCGTGAGTATGCGCTTCATCTATAGCAGCTTTTACTAAATTGGGACTTAATCCTACATATAGCTTAATATAATCCACGCCTTCTGATGCTTGATTACGAACCTCCTCTCACTTCTTGTTCTGTATGTACTTGTTTCTCTACAAACGGTATTGGAATTTGTGGATTATTAATTAACCTGACATATTTCCAGTGAGATTTAGTACTAAACTTTTTGTTGTGTTATGAAGATACAAGAGATTTTTGTCTCGGTCAAAATATTTGACTGTGTCGCTTACATTATCTATCTTGTTACCATCAATAACTATAACTG
>JANWJI010000062.1 GCA_025449515.1 Nitrososphaeraceae archaeon
CTTGAATTTCTCAAGACACGGTACATAGTGCATGCCAGTCTAACATATCTTGATTCTTTCAATATCCATATACGATCATACGTCTAGAAAGCTCTACTGGTATTCAGAATATGGTTTCTACAAAGCCCTAATACTTCAATGTCTTAAGATATTGTCAGGATGACGAAATTTAGTATTTAATGCAGGATCGATTGTGTACTAGATGATACACCAAATTACTGATTTCAAAAAATACAGCATATTCCCTGTATTGGCTTTTAAGCATTCGACTTTGCTTTCAACACGGTTTATTAGCGGCAAAGGATTTATTCTTATTTCTATTACTCAGGCTATTCGTGTGAAAAGAAAACTCGCAAGAGAAATCGGGAGAGAGAGGATAGATATTGTGGTAGCCAATGCTTTAGACTATTCTAGATACAATGAGGACCTCGCTAACGCTCAAGCCCAACTAGCGAAAAAAATTGCAATGCGAGTTCGGTTAAAACTTGATTATGAAATTCGGCAGTTGTATTGTAAAAAATGTAAATATTTTATCATCCCTGGCAGAAACAGCAGAGTTAGAGTTGGTAGATATAGGGTGAAAGGGATAAGAATTACCTGTTTAAGGTGTGGTCATGTATATAGAAAGATCATCAAACCGTAAGTCCTGAACACATTCCTATGTGATAAAAAAAGAGTTTATAAGGGAAACGTAGACTGATTAATCAGTATTATTATGGCTAAAGCCTACGATATACCAGCAAACCATCTAATTATACGACTAGCCGAACAGTTAAAAAAAGATAAGAAAATCGAACAACCCGGCTGGGCCGCATTTGTAAAAACAGGATCGCATGTAGAGAAGATTCCTCAGAATAAAGATTGGTGGTATGTCAGATGTGCGTCTCTAGTCAGGAAGGTCTACATGTGTGGACCAGTAGGAGTTTCGGACCTGAAGAGTATGTACGGTGGCCGGAAACGCATAGGGTATTATTTAGATCATCACAGGGACGCGGGAGGTGCAATTATTCGTAGAGCATTACAACAGTTGGAAATGTCCGGTTATATAGCAAAAAAAAGTAATGGCAGGATCATCTCCAATGAAGGCATGAAAAAAGTTGACAGATTGGCAACAGAGATCTACAAGGACATTGCAGGTAATCGTCCGGGATTGCAAAGATATGCCTGATAGAATCTACTAGAGAGGTGTCATTCTATGTCTGTACCTCAATCTCAGCAGCCAAGCGATGAAGACTCGAAGAGGCGTGAGGCCGAAGCAGCAGCTATGCGACAACGTGTCTTGACGGTTCTTTTGGATCCCAACGCAAGACAGCGGTTAGCAAATGTAAGAATGGTTAAACCTGAACTCGCTATGGCGGTTGAGAATTATTTAATTAATGCAGCTTCGTCTGGAAGGCTAAATAGACCACTAAATGATAACGAGCTGAAGCAAGTTTTGCTTAGTCTACAACAACCTAAAAAAGAATTCAGAATAGATAGACGGTAGTAAAATTAGTAGTGCCGTTATTTTCTGTCACTGGAAGTACATTAAACTAAACGATCGTCCTTTGGACGAGTTAACTATATTAAGTATAAGTTGCGCTTCAAAGTGCATGAAGGCAGCCGTATTCAGGGAATATAATAAGGATCCGACGAAAGTTGTTAAGATAGAAGCTATAGATATGCCGAAATTGAAGCCTAACGAAATCATGATTAAGGTAGAGGCAGCATCATATAATTACAACGATTTATGGGCAATTTGGGGCGATCCCATCAAGACTCCACTCCCACACATTTCTGGAAGCGATGTAGCAGGGACAGCTGTTGAAGTTGGTGAAGATGTGTTGCACATACGGGTTGGAGACAGAGTAGTATCACATTCGAACATGAGTTGTCGGGTATGCGAGATGTGTACATCTGGCAGAGAATATGATTGTGCAGATAGAACAATTTGGGGTTTTCAAACAGGTCCGCTGTGGGGAGGCTTCGCTCAGTATACACATTTACCAGAAGTAAACGTAGCAAAAATCCCCGATAACGTTTCCTTTGAATCCGCTGCGGCGATTTCGATGGTAGGGATGACTTCATGGCATATGTTGGTGGGAAGAGCAAAAATAAGACCAGGCCAGGTGGTTTTGATAATGGGAGGCACCAGTGGCGTAGGCATGTCAGGAATCCAAATTGCAAAGCTCTTTAATTGCAGAGTAATAGCCACGGCAGGTAACAAAGAAAAGATGGATAAATGCCTAGAAATTGGTGCAGATCACGTAGTAAATCATAGAGAGCAGGATTGGTATAAGAAGGTCAGAGAGATTACAAAAAAACAAGGGGTAGACGTAGTCTTCGAACATATTGGCAAAACGACGTTCCCATATGAAGTAGGACTTCTTAAGATCGGAGGGACTCTTGTAGCAACTGGTGCAACCACAGGTTATGATTCAACAATTGATTTACGATACCTTTTCTTCAAAGGCACGAATCTATTAGGATCGACCCAAGGAACAAAAGCTGAATTAGAGCAAGTCATTTATTGGACTGGTGAAGAAAAAATAAAGCCGGTGATAGGCACAGTTTTGCCCTTTGAAGATATGGTTAAAGGGCACGGAATGATGGCCAAGGCCGAACAAATAGGAAAGATAGTTACTACCCCACAAAAACTATAATCCCACGCTTGTCCCAATGAATCGAACACTTATTTTTGTCCCCGGTAACAGTGCACGATTTATTAATAGCGCTAAAAAAATAAATGCAGATATCGTATGTTTTGATCTAGAGGATTCAGTACCTTATCACGAGAAATCTTCTGCAAGAGAAATGATAGGAGAGGCCGTCAGCCAGACAGATGATTTCAAAAATACATTCAGTTTGTACGTAAGGACGAACTCGTATGATTCTGGACAGCTGTTTACAGACCTTACGGCAGTAGTACGGAAAGGAATTACCGGTGTCGTCATACCAAAGGTCAACGAGGATACAGAAATCTGCGAAATATCATCGTTTATATCTAGACTTGAAATAGAGAGAAAAATCGGGCATGATGTTATAAAAGTGGTACCATCCATAGAGACAGCTAAAGGAGTTGTAAATGCGTACTCGATAGCAAAGTCAGATATTCGAGTGAATCTATTGGTTTTTGGGGTTTTCGATTTTCTTAATGATATGCACCTTGAGTATGTTGAAAATGGTGGAGTTGAATATTCATATGCACGGGCCAAAATTCCGGTGGATGCAAGGGCAGCAGGGGTTGCTGCGATCGATGCTATTTGGCAGAAGGTAGATGATATGAATGGTCTGATAAATGATACTATCCTTGCCAAGAGATTGGGCTATGTAGGAAAGTGCATCATTCATCCTACTCAGATTGAACCAGTTCACAAGATATTTGTTCCCAGTAAGAATGAGGTGGAATGGGCCAAGAAGATAATAGAGTCCCTAGGGCCATCCATGGAAAAGAGGAGTAAAACCGGTGCAGTCAGGATTGATGGTAAGATGATAGACGCAGTACATTACAAACACGCAAAGACGATATTAAATAATATTAAGGACGACTCGCAGCCATACTCTGAACTTTAACGGTTTTTCTTTATTTTCCATAGTTGGAACTCTATATTAAATATAAAGTGATATCTATTCATTGTATACAAAGCACAAGATGAGGAGATGAGAATATGTTTACTGGTATAATAGAAGGCGCAGCTCGTATCAAGTCGATCGCAAAGCTCGAAAATGGAAAGCGAGCAGCTGGGATGAAAATGACAGTTGATCTAGGCAGATTAGGAAATGGGATAAAGGTTGGCAATAGTATAAGCATTAATGGCACATGCTTGACTGTCACAAAGATCAATGATAAGCATCATGCTGACTTTGAAATCATAGGTGAAACTATAAGACGAACTGCACTTGGGTCGTTAGGAATAGATGATAAGGTGAACGTAGAGAGATGTCTACGGTTTGGGGACAGGATAGAAGGTCATCTAGTCTTGGGTCATATTGACGGGACGGGCAGAATTGAGAATGTTATAAATCTTTCAGACGGGAAAAAAATATGGATAAAATTAATGAATAGAAAGTTATTGCGCTATATAGTCCCTAAAGGATCTGTAGCTGTAGATGGGGTAAGTTTGACGGTTGTTGATGTAAAGCATGATCATTTCTCGGTGGCTATAATTCCCCACACTGCGACTGTTACCACTCTTGGTAAGAGATTCAGGGGCGATGCGGTTAACATCGAAATAGATGTTGTCAGTAGGTATGTCAATATTCTTCAACCAAAATAGTAGTAATAACTCCTTTTTTAGTAAACTATATAAAATCGTGGACATTTCATTGAAGTGTTGCATTCGATAGAAGAAGCGATCCTATCATTAAGAAGTGGTCAATTCATCCTCGTTCATGACGACAAAGGACGGGAGAACGAAGTTGATATGGTGATCCCAGCTGAATTTGTTAAACCAGAACATATCTCAACAATGAGAATGGCCGCGGGCGGATTAATATGTCTAGCTATCTCAAATGGGTACGCGATCAAATTAGGGTTGACATACATGTATAGCATAATGGAGTCAATGGCAAAAATTAATCCTTTATATTCTAAATTGGCAGCTGGCATATCGCCTTATGGAGATAGGCCATCATTTTCGATTACCGTCAACAATCGAGACACATTCACAGGCATTACGGATACCGACAGAGCACTTACAATTTCAAAAATGGCTGCGGTTTGTGACAATATTGACACCACAGGAGTAGAAGAATTTGCCACATGTTTTCGTTCACCTGGTCATGTGCCAATATTGATTGCCTCAGGCGGATTGTTACGTGAAAGGAGTGGGCACACTGAATTATGCATATACCTCGCCCAATTGGCCGGTCTAGTTAATGCTGTGACAATTTGTGAAATGCTAGATTCAGAAACGTATAGGTCATTGTCAGTTACTAAAGCAGAGAAATATGCGGAAGATAACGATCTATGCCTTCTCGATGCAGATCTATTAAAGAGATACAATGAGGTTTCAAAAGTTGAAAGCTAAGTTAGGCATGGTTGTTTCTGAATTTAATAACGAAATCACGTACAAAATGTTGGCAAGAGCAAAGCAACACATCAAGAGAGTAGATGCCTCAATAAGATACATTTGTTATGTCCCTGGCTCATTTGACATGCCACTTATGATTGGAGAATTACTTAAAAGAAAAGATGTTGATGCTGTGGTAACCCTGGGAGCAGTAATCAAAGGAGATACAGGTCACGACGAGATTGTAGCAGGCAATGTTGCTAGACTAATTGCGGATTTATCTTTGCGATCTGGTAAGCCAGTTTCTCTCGGAGTTACAGGTCCGAGTATGACGATCGATCAGGCGATGGAAAGAATAGAAATTATTCCAATACGCGCAGTTGATGCTGCTATAAAAATGGTATTTAGGATGAGGAAGATTAGGAACGAGAAAGGGAAATCAGATACTCGAAATTCGGTGATTATAATAAAATGACTGTCCAACTCAGTATCATCCGTATTGATGGATACGGTCTATGGACAACCACACTGGGCACAGATAGAGAGTCTCAGCTACAGATGCTTCAAGCAAGGATATATTATGATATTCAACGACTATTTTCACAAAAGGATTGCATCGCATATAGTAATAGATTCGACGAATATTTTGTCGTTACTAATTGTCTTTCAGTTCATGATCATATACTTATCGAACTAGAACTTGCAAACTCATATCCCAACCTGAATATGTCAATAGCGATTGGGAATGGTGATACGCCATATAAGGCGAATTTGGATGCCTATGAAGCTAGGAGAAATGGGAAATTACTAGTCGACGGGCATAAGATTTTTGGCAGAAAATCAAATAATGCACCAGACTCGAATCCAAAAGATAATCATGTGAAGATAATGCACATAGATATAGAAGGATCATCTACGATCAGCAATCAGCTCTCACCTTATGAAGTTACTTCACTTGTCATAAAGATATATTCAAGGTTAGCTGACGAATTCCTTAAAATTGAATCGTTAACATTTTTTCTTGGTGGAGACAATTTCATGGTAATATCTAATGACGCAACGGATAATGAAATAGAGCGAATTATTAATAATATCAGCACGGATCTTGGAATTAAACTAAACTGTGGCATAGGCATCGGCAGGACAGGCAAAGGAGCTGCTGAAGCTTCTACGAGAGCATTGGACACCATTCGATACATGCGAAAAAGCGGAAAGGTTCAGCCAATCTATGAAATACAATGTCTCTAGTCATAAAAAATGCGAGTATGTTACTTGGAAAAAACCTAGATTATATAGACACAGGATTCGTCGAGGTAAACAAGGATGGAATAATTAAGAAGGCCCATGCTGCGAGATATGAGAGTAAAGATAATCATGATCTCTTAAACATTATAGACGCCGAAGGTTACTTGATAGTACCTGGATTTATTAATGCCCATACTCACATAGGGGATTCTATTGGAAAGGACATGGTAGCCGATCGTGGTCTAGACGCTGTTCATCCGATAAGAGGAATAAAGAGGAAAATACTTGAAAAAAGCAATTCACAACACTTGAGTGCCTTGATGAGGGCATCAACGATATCCATGATGAAGAATGGGATAACAACTTTCGTAGACTTCAGGGAAGGTGGTGTTGAGGGTGTAGCCATCCTAAGAAATGCAATTGTCGATCTCCCGATCAAGTGTTTAATACTTGGAAGAGTAGAGTATTATTTTGATATAGAACAGATCGAAGAACATGAAGACAAGAATGTGCAGCGAATAAAAAAAAACAAACTTCCAGTTGAAGTGTTAGAGATGGCAACAAATCTTTTAGATGTTAGTCAGGGATTCGGAATAAGTGGTGCAAATGAAAATACAGATTCGTCATTAAGACAATACAATGAATTAATAAACAGACTCTCGAAATCGAATGACTCTAAAAATAGGACCAAGAATATACTATTAGGGATTCACGCTGCGGAATCTAAAAGCACTGTAGAATTCTCTTTACTTAGAACTGGTAAGACTGAAGTTTATAGGATAGTTAAGCATCTGAAACCTAATTTTGTGGTTCATATGACGCAAGCAACCGATGAAGATATTTCGTTGGTAGTTAAGAATGAAATAGGAATTGTAGTCTGTCCTCGTGCCAATGGAGTGCTAGGCTGCGGAATACCACGGATTACACATATGATAAAAAGTGGATGTAAAGTCGCAATCGGTACTGACAACATAATGATAAATAGTCCTGATATATTTCGAGAGATGGACTACATTTGGAAGACCTCAAGGTCAAGCGGAATAAATCTAGATGCAAAGAATGTGCTAAAAATGGCCACCATCAATGCTTCTGAAATACTCCACCTCAATTCAGGGTGCATCGAAGCTGGTAGATCTGCGGATTTCATATTTCTCGATAAGACTAGCTTAGACATGTACCCAATACATGATCCATATGCCTCAATAGTCCACAGAGCAAACCAGAATTCAATAGAAGGTGTCATGATCTCCGGTAGATTCGTTGACGGATCGGATCTATAAAAGATGTATGTGATAATCAATTCGGCCATGACACTTGATGGCAAAATTGCAACGACAATAGGAAATTCTACAGTGTCGTCGATGGAAGACCTACGAAGGGTTCACACGATAAGGTCATCAGTAGATGGCATCATGGTTGGCATATCAACGGTCCTCATGGACAATCCAAGACTTACAGCTAGGTTAGCTAAGGTACATGAAGAGATAGGAGAACCTACCCGGATAATAATAGACAGTACAGCAAGAATTCCAGTGGAATCAAGGATTCTGCAATCCGCTTATAGAATCAAGACCATAATCGCGGTAACAAGAAGAGCGAAAAGTACTAGGATTAAGAAGATACAAAATACTGGTGCAATGGTCATGACTGCAGGAACAAAAGACGTCAATCTGAAAACGGTGTTTGCACGATTAAAAAAAATGGGATTCAAAAAAATTCTTGTTGAAGGAGGTGGCGAAATTAATTGGTCTGTTCTTAGATTAGGTATCGTCAATGAATTGATTGTAACAATAGCACCAAGGATCGTAGGTGGCAGATCAGCTACTACTATAGTTGAAGGACATGGATATTCAAAAATGTCTGAAGGAATAAGGATGAAGTTAAAAAAGATTGTCAAACAAGACAGTGGTGAAATAGTCTTGTACTACATGATATAAAACTCATCACCATGAAAATTATTAGTTACAATGATGATTCGTTATGACTTGACTCATCAGTAACAGGTTAGGCTTCGTACGATTGACGCGTTTGAGTACCTATGACCAGGTGATTCAATCATATCGTCTATCTCCTTAATGATACATCATTCGATATTTGTTGAATTTTGTACCGTAGTGCTTCTTTGATTTTGCTGTTGTCTATCATATTCAATGGTTCGTTACAGTTGCTACACTTAAAGAAAACTTCTATAGCTGAATCGAACTTAACATAAGGACAATCTTTGTTACCACAATGATAGAACTCTGAAGATTCTTCATATTCGAGACGTTTTTGTAATCTATCCAGAATTTTTTTCTTCTGGTTGTCGATAAAATTATCGACCTGATCTCCCTTTGCACGCCATCTATATACAAACCAACCCTTCTTCTCATCCTTGACTCGTATACCGGTAATTAGCGCCTTTCCGAACATGTCATACAAGACTTTCCTTATTACATTAATTCTAAGACCTGTAGCTCCTGCAATTTCTTCATCAGTCGCATCTTCCGTACTTAAAAGGGAGCGTGCAACTTTTAAGTATTCCTCTCCTCCGATTAAGTTAGCAATTTTAACAAAGGAATTATCCTGTTCAATATGGCGCATCTAACACATAATTCTTTTTTTTCAGATATATATTTACCGATAGCAACGTTATACCATAGACGTACCTCTGAAAGGCTCTTCCAGAATCGGTCAATCAATCCGGAACAAGATTGACAAGAACTAACTTAGTTATATAGTCAAGGCTATCTGAAGCAATGTCGCTCCAATCTTTTAGGATTCCCTAATAGATCATACTAGCCAGAGCATCTAATACATAACATCAAATTTCTTAAAAATTGAAGGTAAGAACAGTAACTCGAGCTATATGATAAGCATTCAGTTACAAATTCAATTAGAGGGCAGTCATATTAAAACCATATTCATCTGAAATGTTGGGTATTATCGCTGCGTCTATACTGATCTCTACCGTATCGACTACCACCGCTACCATAACTTCGACTGCCATAAGATTTGTTCGTATTGTTACCATAGCCGCGCCTGTATTGATCTCTACCGTATCGACTACCACCGCTACCATAACTTCGACTGCCATAAGATTTGTTCGTATTGTTACCATAGCCGCGCCTGTATTGAGGTCTACGATAAGAGTTTTGAGAAACTGGAATCTTGATGCCCATTTCATCGTTGAGTTTTCGGATTGGATGTTCAGTTTGGTTCAAAATTCTAGAAAAGTCATCAACTCTGTCATGAGAGACCAAGGATATAGCTCTACCGGTTCCTCCCGCCCTAGCAGTTCTCCCTATTCTATGGAAATATATCAGTGGATCTCCTGGAACATCATAATTAATTACATGACCTACCGCTGGAACATCTATTCCCCTTGATGCGATGTCAGTGGCAACAAGGATATCATCAGTCCCTTTTTTGAATCGATACATTGCATTATCTCTTTGATTTTGTGAAAGATCTCCATGGATTGTTACTGCGCTAAATCCATTGTGCCTCAATTCGCCAGCAAGTCTATGCGTCCTTTGTTTAGTCGCAGCAAAAACGATGGTCTGCTTCTTATCTCTATTTCTAATGAAATCACACAAATGTTTGAATTTTTCCTTCTCGTCCACAATGAGATATGATTGATCTATAGTCTCCAAACTCAGCTCCTCTTCGTTTAGTCTTATTTCCTGAACATCTTTCATATATTCTTGAGCCAGGCGCAATATTTCTGGCGGCATAGTAGCAGAGAACAAGCATGTTTGTCTATCTTCGTTAACATAAAAGAGTATGAATTTGATGTCATCAATAAATCCCATATCTAGCATTCTGTCCGCTTCATCCAGAACAACAAACTTTACGCGGTCTAAGTGAATTGAGCCCCTCTTGACATGATCTATCAATCTTCCAGGGGTTGCTACTACTATTTGCGCCCCTTTTCTCAACTGATCATGCTGTATGCCAATGCTCTGACCACCATAAATCGATACAGTTCTAACATGAATATATTTTGCGAATTTATTGATCTCATTCGTTACCTGCATTGCCAATTCCCTAGTTGGGACCAATATCAAAACTTGAATTGGTCCATTGGGTTTTAACTTTGTCAATAATGGTAACGCAAAAGCAGCTGTCTTACCTGTGCCTGTATGTGCCTGCCCGATGACATCTACACCTCTCAAAATATAAGGTATAGCTTCTTCTTGGATCGGAAATGGCATTTTAAATCTATTTTCTTCAAGTGCCTTTAGTATTTCAGCACTCATTCCTAATTCTTTGAATGTTGGTGTCAACTTTTTATTCACTTTTAATATTACAAAAGTCACGGAAGAAATTAGCTCTTATTTTTAAAATCTACCGTCAACCTCTTGCTTATATGTTGTATCATACACATAGATATAAGGTATGCGATAAATGATAGAGCGTAGATACTTTTTATTATTTTGGCAGATATCTTCGAAATGTATAACTTAATCACATCCAAAACACTAAATTTCTGCTCATTTTTAATTGATATTAATATTTCATTATTTTAATGGGTTTGATTTATCAGTAACAACAAGGATTGAATCTGAAATTCCTTCGCCGTATCGGTCTTGAGGATAAGTTTTATTTTCCTATAGATCTTTTCCAGTCACACCCAATCTAATATAGAATAAACTTGATGCAGAGTCTTTTACTTTGAAATCATGAATCACTAATATATGACGTCTATTTGTTATGACGAAGTGGTTATCTACATATAGGTAAGTTATCGTCCAAAACACTAATAGCAACGATTGGTCACTAATTATTAAATCGATTATGATTCGAGAAGACAAACTTCATGAGAAGAAGCTAAGAGGTTCTGGCGGCTATGCAATAGCGAATGTCACGGATGAAGAACAGAGGAGTGGGAATCTAGGAGGACCGGAATTATTTCTTGCAGGTATTGGAAGGTTGCAAGAGGAGCGTTTCTCTAAATATTATTGTAATAAATGTGAAAAACAATATGATGGAACACCAAAGATTAGCTATGAAAATCCGAATGAGCAGCTTGGCGAAGGCGTAACCTTAATCGAGAAAGGAGAATACAAATGTGGAGAATGCAATAGTACAATTGCGCAATATCGAAAGTTCGGGAAGGATTCAACTTCACCTGCTCAAGTAGGATCTGGATCGCCCAATCAAGATACAAGTGACAACCTGTCTACTCATAAGAATGAATCCACTACGATAGGAGAGAAGCAAAATCGCGATATTTCTCCAAACATTCCAACTAGATCATTGATAAGACAAGGTGAATTCTTTCCCATTCAATTACTGATTGGAATGTCTGCCTATGATAGCGGTGCAATGTTAATTGGGAATGTTCAGGAAGTCGGACTTCGAAGATCGCAAAGTGGAAATATAAAAATAAATGTCAAGGTCGGTGAAGTTAGTAATGAGGATCCGCGTAGTACTAATATCAATGCCATCGACGTATCTTGGGATGATATTTCAAAAATAGGTGACATTATTCTAGTGAATACTGAATCACAATCGATTCACACAAACCATGGTTCTGATTCCAGTTCTATGAAGTGCAATTCCTGCGGATACCAGAATAATTCGAGTGCGCTTTACTGCGAGGACTGCGGCTCAAAAATTTAGGTAAATACGATTCTGATGTAATAATTTCGGTTATGCTAAAATAATGGTCTAGGAATAGAGGACTCGATCATGGATGGTAACGATGAGTGAATATTTCAAGGCATGAATTAAATTACAGTTAATAGATCCAGTTGGAACCTTTTATTTACTAAATATAGTTCTCTGCACGGTTGCGCCTATCGACTAATTCAATTTTCAAATGTTATATGAGCACATGAGCAATCAATATTATTCAAATCATTTATGATAAATACAAATATTTTGGCTAACCCGTTACCTTAGCAGTTAAGTTGACTGAACCTGACACCGTCTAAAAACATAGTGAAGAATATACGTAGTGAAAATATGAATTAATGATATCAATTATTGAAAAAATGATAATTTAATACCTAATTCGCAATAAGGATTAATAAGAGATTTATTAATTCCCGCAATCGACAAATAATAGATGAAGAGTCCTGTTATGTATCGTTTGATCTACAAACCTGATTCATTCTACTTCCCACTAGTATACTACCTATTTATATAAAATTATGCTATAAGAAAGATTGAAGCAAATGTGTGAAAATCTCTCTGATCTACAAACCTGATTCATTCTACTTCCCACTAGTATATTACTGCCACATTCTTTCTCTTAATGATAAAAGCTTAGGCACTAGCATGTGGTTCTACCGTAATGAGCACTAGTGTTTCAAGTGTTATGATGGGGCAATTTTATGTGTACAAATTCTGTTTAAAAAAACGAAAATTGATACTGACCAATATATTATTAGGATCATAGGATTATTTTGTTTCATATTTATGTGTCATGTATTCTATCCTACTGTATACTCTAACTAATGTACTTCGATCTTTCAGAGGTTCATACAATAATTACAACTCATGTGTAGAACATATCGTAAATTTTTTTAGAATTCTTAAATATATCTTACCTAATATCATAGGTACGTCATCAAACATTACAATAGATATACTATATCATACTGGGGACCGGCTTAAGATTGTCATCAGGTAGTGGACTACATGTGGGATTTGTGATGTTTAATACTCTCATCGAGAATACCATTTTTTGTCATCCCGACAAGTCATTTATTATTGGAAGGTTGAAATAAATGAGTTTTACTTCAATACAAGCAAGGAAAATATATCTCAAGATAACTAGCTATTCATGTTCATATTGTGGTTCCCAGAATCACATATCACTGCAAAGAATCCCGATTGATAATAGTATTTGTATCCAGAAAGTAAAGTGTCAGATATGCAAATTTGAATGGACACAATCCTGGTTGCAGATACATATTTAAACTCCAAAAAATAGTTAACTATAATTAGAATATCTCAGGAGCTCTAAAGATTTGAATAATGTAGAGTACTTACCTCTGCTTCCCAAACTTCATCTTAATCTCGAATCCTTAATTACGCATTTATGATTTTTACTACTGATGATAAAGTTGTGTCTTTTCCGGTAAATACATCGCTCCATAATAATTGTTATATTGTGTTACATAAATAAAGCTCGTGTCTAGGACACAACCTTGTTGCAGCGATCGAGTTATGTGAGATACCTAACAAATTTAGAATAGCCAAAGCTTTTCGTAAAATCTATCACCTTGTCGTTAAATATTTGCTGTCATATTCCAGATCCTTGGTATATTTTCAAAAAAATTGCATTCTCTTAAATTCTGCAGTAGATTTGAACTTTTCGAGTCTTATGACAGCGGCAGTTACAATAATCTTAGGTAATACCCAAGAACTTGGAACAGAAAATAAGGGATAATTTCTAGTACTCTATTCGTGATGCGTGCGTGAATCCAATCCTATAGAACTCGCTGGAAGTGTGACAAAAAGCCGCGTATATTTTCGTCATGCTAGATGGAAAGGAAGGAGACGATGTCCAAGATGTGGATATCGATTGTTGTATCATCTTAAAGATAAGAGGTTTGGATGCAAACGTTGCAGATACAAATTTGGAGAGTTGACAGGAACTTATCTTGGAGAGTTTTATTTCCCACTTGATATACTAGTGCATACCCTCTATCTCTATGCTCTTGGAGTACCAGCGTACAAAATCCGATTTTATGTTCCACTTAGCCTGGCAACAATAGAGAGAACATTCAGAGTATTCAGACAATCAATCTACAATGAATCACTTCAGAAATTAAAGGAGCTGAAGAAGCTGTCTGGAGAAATAGAAATAGACGAAGCATTGTTTGGTGGGCATAGGAAAGGAAAACGCGGATGGGGTGCAGAAGGTAAAAGCCTTGGTATTTGGAATATATCAAAGAAATGGGAAGGTCATCACATTTCCTGTATCTGACAGAAAATATAATACATTAATTCCATTAATTAAACTCCATACTAAGAAGGGTTCCTTGTATTATACCGATGACCATACTGCATATGCTTCATTAGATCTAATCGGAAAACATCAGATAATTACTCATCGAATGGAAGAATATGTACGTGAAGATACTAGTCATATCAATGGTATTGAAGCATTCTGGAGTTATGCAAAGACCTGGTTGTATCATTATCGGGGAGTACCTAAACAGTACTTTCACATGTACCTTAAAGAAATAGAATTTAGATTCAACCATAGGAACGAAGATACCTTCCGGTTACTAGCTAAAATAATGGTAAGAACTGTTCCAACTTCTTAGGTATTACCTAATCTTATCATTAACATTTCCGTTTTTATTAAGATTATTAATACTAACGCTAGTATTATCCTTAGTTACTTCCGCAACCCAATCTCCAGTATATTTATCATAATGCCTACCTATGAGAATAAGATCTGAATCTTGTTTGTTTGTTTCAAATTTAAATATGAATTCATTAGTTATGACATCTTAAACTATTGAATAACCTCGTAATGATCTCGGTTATCGTAATCTCGAGTATTTATATCAGGATCTTTCATTGTGATTAAAATGTAAATGTGACGCTTAATGCCGCATTCTTCCCATCTTGGCTCTTAATTTGCAATATGCGCTATGTCAAAAGAAAGGATTTTTCATTTTCTATTGTGTTCCAATTCATATTCCACTTTACATTGATCTGAGCAAAACTTGTCATCTGAATCTCTATCATTTCCTATTAGGTCACCACAATTTATGCAATTCATTTTTACTCTATGTATGAAACAGATATGTTACTAAATCTTTCTCTCGATTCAAAAAAAAAATGATCATGGTTCTGCAAAGATGTGCTATGGTGGTTCTAGTGAATTAAGAGAAAGGTTCGGGATTGTAGGATACAGATAGGGATTGTAGGATACAGATATCTCATAATATAAACACGAATTATCTTAACTGCGTAATAATCTTGTTTGCTTTCTATACCTGTATATGGCAAATAAATCCAATTATAATTGTAGTCAAATGGTCTCTATCAAAGAATTATTCGCTCTGGCATAGTAAAAAGACAAACCTTGCTAAACCACGATCATGTGATTTACCGACCCACCAATTCGAGGAACGTCTTTCCGGTTGTGAGGACTCGAGCAACCAACCAGATACAACGTCCATACAATAGAGTTAATATTACATGACTCAAATTTCTCTTATCCTTTGTGGATGTTTGAATAGTTGAGAAGCTCAAATGTGGCTTATCTGGATGAATGAATTAATATATGGTAAATTACAGATTCCTGATACTAAGCAGGAGAGCGGCAATGACTTACCATTCTAGAGAACACATGAAGTACATTGGAAGATGCTTTCATGTGTACAGAACTTTTGGAATTATTGGATGACCATACAGACATTCGGCGAGCCGATGTGGGACACGTGCTGTGATGAGTCTGGCATGTAGTAACTACTGAAATGGGATGTCAGGTTATGTTTGGTCCACTTAGACAGGAGGACAGCCCGTTTAGAGGTGGATTTAAACATGGTTGATTTGGGAACAACACACAGGGGAGGAAATGGAGTTATCTGAAGTGGCAAAGTGTGGCGTTAGCGGCTAATTTCACTGACATGCATTTTATGATAGATGTTTGCATGAGTGGAACAGAAAAATATCTAGACTAAATAGTTGAGAATTCGCTAACAATAGTACATGGGACTTCATATGGAGGTAAGAGAAACAAATAGCAACAAGTAGAACGCAGACTAGATTATACAATGATGGGTATGGCAATTGTCTGGCAGTAACTGGGCAATGAAACGACCCATTTTTATTGTTTATCTAATATACCGATGCCATCTAATGACTGAAATCCTGTACCATCACCCGTGTATGATAGAGGTGGTGACCGTAAAAGGTCTTACAGAATTAATTTGTTTGTCACTACATCCAGTTCACACTTGATAACGTGAAACTTTACTAAATACAATATTCATTAGACAAGATTCTTTCAATGGCCTTAAATGATATTCTATCGTGCATTAAAATGCTATGATAATCATAAAGCTATCGATCTCTGCATATGCATTTCAATTTCTTTACTATCTAACTGATGGTGCAGGAATCACAGGAGCGGCCTTCATTTTTACAATCTGACTGTATAACTGACCATGCTGAGAAGCAATATTTCGCCAGCTAAGTTCAGGCC
>JANWJI010000063.1 GCA_025449515.1 Nitrososphaeraceae archaeon
AGGTATTTATCCATTGAATGATATAGAATTTCCACTAAAATACACTTCAATTTCAAATGATTTTTCCTTTACGTCTACCAACGAATCATCAGCAACTACAGTCTCGGAATTACTGAATAGCCGCGCTCTGGGGACCAAATATTTAAAATTGCAAAAAAATTCAGGTGGAAACTACTCAGCGTTACTAGACAAGAATAATCAACTAATCTCTATACCACCGCTAGCAAACTGTGTTTCTAGAACTATAGAACCAGGCGTAAGCAATTTATTCATAGAGGTAACCTCAGTAGATCGCAAACTTGCCGAAGACATGATAGCTATATTGGCAGCAGCGGTATATGATATAGGATTTACACTCCATACCGTAGTTGTGGAAACGCCTGGGGCAATCAACTATTCACCCAATTTGAAGCCCTCGCAGATTTTAGTAACGACCAACCAAGTTAATGGGACGCTTGGAACAAAATTATCTAACGAAGAAATTATGATGTCTTTAAAAAGGTGTCGTCTAGATGCTAGAGCGATTAAGAAGAATAGCCCAAATATCATTTGCACTATTCCCAGATATAGAGTGGACGTTATTGATAAAATCGATATTGTAGAAGAGGTTGCTATAGGCTATGGCATAGCCAATCTGATTCCGTCTATACCGTTCTCCAATTTATCAGGTAATCTGAGCTTAGTTTCACGCTATCTCGACATCATAAGAGTAACTATGGTTGGTCTAGGATTCTTGGAAGTAAATAACTTCAGTCTTATCGATAAGAAAATACAATTTGATTTTATGGGCATTGAATGTGAACCTGACAAATTACTGACTGTCGAAGGTGCTCAAAATGCGGGACTCGATAATCTCCGCGATTCATTACTGCCTTCTTTGTTGCAGAATCTCTCTCGCAATATCCATGAAACCTACCCGCAGAAGATATTTGAAATAGGAAAAGTGTTTAGTAACGAGGCAAGTCTAGAGCAGTGGCATTTAGCAGTATTGCTCGCAGATACCAAATCTAACTTTACCGAAGCGAAATCAGTGTTGCAAGGACTCCTTGCGTCCTCATTTGCCATGGACATGAGAACCGAACCCGAGAATCGCTCATTCTTCACCGACGGAAGATGTGCGAAGGTTATCATAGGCTTCGAAAGCATTGGGGAACTAGGCGAAATCTCAGCCTCAGCTAGAGATAGTTTCAAATTGAGAGTCCCTGTATCCGGTTTCGAGATTAATCTTTCCAGAATATTGCACATATAGAATCCTGATGTTTATATTTTGGAGATGCTATTAGATACCTGCCTGGCCTAATTCGAGTATCTATTTACGATGTCGCCAATTAGATCACTTTGGTATGCGTTGTATCGGAACTCGATTTTGAGCAGTAGGCAACCCCGTGAAAGAGAGTGCACTAGGAGGAATACACAAAGTTGTATGGCTACCTGTGATTAAGTGTGAGTCAGAGACGGGGCACATTTAGTTCTTGAAACTGTCAGATTAGATCAAAAAATCTTTGCTGTCCATAGCCTGGATTACTTTTATAGTGGTTATACGTTCGTTATTAAGGGTTTCAAGAAACATTTCGTCGAATTTGTCATTGAGTAAGATCAATAATGCTATTCTTGATGACAGTTTTCGCCTCAGCTGAGATGTTATATTGATTTAAAATCTCTGCTGGCGTTCTTATGAGCTGATTTCTAAAGTCCGGCTCGCTCGCTGCTTTGAGCAGGATATCGCTAATAATCTCAGCTTCCCTCTGTCTTGAGTTCAATTAGCAAATCGATTGCACGATTCTAATATATAATCTTAATGAATAGCTTATAAGCCAATTTAACCTATCAATAATTTTTTTTGTATTTAGCTCCTATATCTACTCGAATTCATTATGCCTTTTTAATACTAATTCCGTAGTAATCCCTTTTCTGGATCCTCATTTTTTCTTACAGTTTCTACGACATTCGAAATTTTCATCTCTTTATTGTATTGGAATAAAACTTTCCCATCTAGCGCAGAATCACTACTTATCACAACCCGAATTTCACTAGGTTGAGTATCCGAGGCTTATCTTCGATAAGAAATAAATGCTGGCCTCTAATGGGAATAGTCAATCAAATATTGCAATTACAAAGTCGAAGGAAATGGACCGCTGATGGAACATCTAGAGTTCAGCCTCCTAACTTGACTCTGGAAAACATCAAACCCTTATCAAAAATTATCGGTCTTACAAGATTGGCAGACATTACTCGGTTGGATGTACTCGCTATCCCTAATTACTCGGCAGTTGTTCCTGGAACTCTGGACTACATATGGGTCTATAGTGGAAAAGGTTCAACAAGAAGACATGCCATGGCCAGTGCACTTATGGAATCGATCGAAAGGTACTCCTCATTACCAAATACAGATAACAGGAACTTGATTCAATCGAGCTACGATGAACTTTCGAAGAGATTTACCGTCGTACATCCTGATCAAATCTGCGAACCTACTCGATTTCAATTTAGAGATAATATGCAGATGGACTATCTACCAGGCTTTGACTTGCTAAACAATAGAGAAGTAATGGTTCCTGCCTCCCTTGCATTGTTCAGATACGAACCTACGCCTCCGTCAGTTAATCCGTTCTCATTCTATCACACAAACGGATTGGCTTCTGGAAATGTTATGGAAGAGGCCGTATGCCACTCTTTATGTGAACTGATTGAACGTGATGCCCTCAGCCTTGCCGAACTGCGAGCTAGTGCGATTCCATTTCATTACCTTAGACATATCGCAGAGGCATTGAGATCCCATGGCTTTTCCAGCCCTACAATCACGATTGATAAATTTAAGGATGAGTCTGGAATATTTTCTGACGTTGATTTTTCAGATTTGGAATTTGAACCCGTACTCAATTTGCTCAAAATCTTTGAAAGAAATCACATATCTCTAGTCGTCAAGGAGATAACGACTGAAATCGGGATCCCAACATTCAACGCAGCAAGCGTTGAATGGATTACTCATGATTATGGCTACTTAGCAGAAGGACATGGGACCCATCCAGATGCCCGGATTGCATTGTTGCGCGCAATAACAGAAGTGTCACAAACAAGGGCGGCCAACATCCAAGGGGCCAGAGATGACCTCAGGAAGGTAAAATACAGCCAAGAGAATACAGATGAAAAGCGTTCATGGCGATTTGTTCCATCTGAGAATAGTATTAAGTATTCGGAAATAACAAGTTACTACAATCCTGATATACTCGACGATATAAAATTGATACTAGATCGACTGAGGAAGGCAGGCCTAACCCAGGTGATAATCGTTAATTTGACAAATAGTAAACTGAAGATTCCTGTAGTTAGGGCAATAGTACCAGGTCTTGAGACATTTAAGATAACGAAATCGGTTGTAGGTTGGAGAGCTAGGAGATTTTTTAAGAAATGAAAAGACCTATCATTTTTCTTGGTCCGAGCATGAATAGTGAAAGGGCAAAGGGTATATTTGATGCCGAGTACAGACCACCGGCGAAAAAGGGAGATCTATTGCGACTTGGACTATCCTCGGATGTTTCTGTAGTTGGGTTGGTGGATGGGATGTTTCTCCAGGATTATCCACCAACTCCGATAGAAGTATATCAGCTCGTGGTTAAGAAAAATGTTATCGTTGTAGGTGCGGCAAGTCTCGGCGCATTAAGAGCTGTAGAATTGGAACGATTTGGGATGATAGGGATCGGGAAGATTTTTGATCTATATAGAAAAGGCAAAGTCACAGCCGATGATGAGGTTGCAGTTACATTTGAGGAAAATAGTTATAGGTTACAATCTGAAGCAATGATCGATATACGATTTAATCTATTTCTGGCAGAAAAGCGGGGCATTATTAATAATCACTCAAGAAAAATACTTACCAAGATAGCAAAGAAGTTTTACTTTCCGTTAAGAAACTACAACGATATACTCGATTATTCAGCTAGGAAAACCCCTGAATACGCAGACCAATTTGAATTATTTAGATCCTATATAGCTTCTAATAGAATCAGCCTGAAAGAATTAGATACAATCAAGCTAATCAAGTATATTAAGGCCAAGTATGAACAAGACAACAAAGATGAAAAATAGACGTAATCATTCTTCCAGTTTAACAAATTATATCTCTAATTGTGTATTCTATTTGTGGATCAACTCTGATCCCGAATTGAATGCTTCTTAAACCACTTCAAAAAATAGCCAATAGAACCTCCAAGTGGTAACGTGTCTTCTCTTTTTACATTATATCCCAATAAGACCATTCGGCGCAACAGACGTGTTTGTAAGTCTGGAGGTATTTGGTCCTCATTCAATGGAGGAAAGAGCTCAAAAAAGTATTTTTGATTATAATATGCTACATGCTGCGCAAAACATGCAGATAGAATAGTAGGATCCCCAGAAATTCTTTTGTGCATTTCAAAATTCTGTACCCGACCTTCTGCATGCAACTGCAATACACGTCGATTGTAATTTTCACGGATTGATTCAGAATTCATTCTTGAAGAGGTTTCTGCTAGGGCTTTGATCTCGTTGACAAGCTGACTCACAGTTCTCTTTGCCAAATCAACTACGGTTGACAATTCAGCACTACTGATTCCAACATCCTTTCCAAAAAGGTAAAAAGACGCCATTAACTCGTGCTTCGCCACAATTGGAAATTCTAATTTTCCATCAATAAAATTCAATATTCTGGAGGAAATATCCGTTGGTACAAAAATTCCCATGTACGAATCTGTCATCACTCCCAACTTGCTTCGGGTAAGATCATTACTCAAGTATATAATTGTAATATTGCGTCATTCAATAACTTTCAAAATATATCGATTTAGAATGATCTTTTCAGGAGACGAATTGCAATAAGCTGTTCCTACCATGTCCTTGAGATGTAGATCACTATTAATTTGTGACTAGTTGTCGATCATACCACTTCATAAGATTGAACGGTAACTAAATCAATGAGTATTGCATGAAACTCATTCAGGATCAAAATGAGAGTAATTTATCACACATTCCGGTGGGAGAATTCGTGCAAAATAACAACCGTGGAATCTTGTAAAATTCAGAAATAACACAATGACGAATATCCTTTTTCACTGTGATAATATTGAGGCCATGAAATATCTAATAGATAGTGGGTTTGAGAATAAAATTGATCTTATATATATAGATCCACCTTTTTTAACGAGAGATAAGTATTTTTTAAGAACTCATGGCCGTCAAAAGCTTGCCTTCGATGACACGTTTAGAGGGAAAAATCCATTAAAAATCTATTTGGCTAGCATGTATCCACGGCTGCAAAATATAAGACATTTGCTATCACCTTCAGGATCTCTTTTTATTCACATGGATTGGCACATGGTGCATTACATTAAAGTAATTATGGATGAATTGTTCGGGTATAGCAACTTTCGAAACGAGATAGTAATAAAAAGGGGGAGGAGAAAGAATTTGCTTTATCAGTTCAAATCCATGGACAGAATGCATATTGCAAACGATTCGCTTTTATGGTATTCGAAGGACAACTCAGCAAAGTTTCCATTACCAATGAAAGAGAATACCGTAGATTCGAAATGGATGGGATTTTGGAGTAATGTAAATAGGCCAACAATGCGTTACAGTCTCCTTGGTCATATGCCGGAAAGAGGTCAATGGAAATGGACCAGATCCAGGGCCATGAAGGCCGTGAAGAACTATAAACTCTATGAGTGTTATTTTTCAGAGGTTCCGCTCGAAAAATATTGGGTCGAAACAGGGAAGAAGCTAGAATTTATCCGAAAACGAGATGAAGTTAAGTATGCCGAGTATTGGATTCCTCCAAAGAATAAGACAGTCTTGGACAACGTCTGGCTAGATGTAGAAAGTTATGGATATTCAACTGGCTATGAAACAGAGAAGCATGAACAGTTGTTAGAAAGAATTATTGGCCAGTTTTCCTATCCTAAGGCATTAGTCGCCGATTTTTTTTGTGGATCGGGGACATCTTTAGTTGCTGCGGCAAGGTTGGCAAGAAATTGGATTGGATGCGACTCTTCCCCTCAGGCTATTCATGTAGCACAAAAGAGGCTGTTTAATACTAGGTATAAGTTGATAAGGCTGACTTCATGATTCATTCCTGTTTAGTAGAGTGGGTTACACGTGATTAACAGCATATTAAGTCAAATTCATATCCATTCAACTATCGATGTATGAAATCAACTATTATAAGAGCCAGAAACAAGACTGCTCAGCCAAATCAAATTTCTTCATAATAACTGGGCTCCTACCTTTGAAAACAATACGATATCAGAAATCCGATGTGAGTGAAATTAGGAAATAAGGAATAATTGGATGTCTTATGATTAAGTGATAACAAAACGCTCATTAGGCAGGTAGGTGTAAAATTTTCAAGATGCCCACACAATCGAAAATTGACTATGAAAAGCTACTTGGCCGTCTACAACAAAATGTTAGCAGTACCAATCGAAGAGAGGTATCTCGTTTGGAAATTCCGGATCCTCAGGTGATATGGATAGGACAGCGTACCATATTCAGAAATTTTATGGAGTTCCCAAAAGCCTTAAGAAGAGAACCAGAAAAGCTTTTGTTATACCTCAACAAGGAATTAGCGTCTGCCGGTTATATTGCGGGTGATAGAGTCATTTTTCTAGGACGTAAAGAACCTTCCTCATTCGGTGCACTTATTGATAGATATGTCAAGGACTATGTTATATGCCCGGTATGCGGGAGCCCCGATACAAGAACTGAAAAAAGCAAGAAATTAGGCTTCCTATTATGCGAAGCATGTGGAGCAAGATCATCTATTAAGGGAAATTACGCGTAAGAACAAAGTAAAATGAAAGAATTATTATGAATTTCAAAGATTTCCTGAAGAAGGATAGTACTTCTGTTTATTTTATCTGATATAAAATCACATTTAGAATTACTATATAACAGTTTTAACTCGGAAATTGGAAAATATTGACTAACAGTTCTAAGTAGAGAGATTACAATTTGTTTCCATAAAATGACTGCAATAATGTCACTTAACCAAGATACGCCGGTTCCCGCCTCCGATAGTAACTTTTCAAAGGGGCAAAGCTGGGGAGCGCTAAGAAAAGCATGGAAAGGCTATCGAATTGCCAAGGTCCAAGCAGATAGTCCAAAAATGACAGAATACGCAACAAAGATAAGAAAGATTCAGGGAGAATTGGGTGTCGAAATTGCCACTTTTCCAAATTTGGGAATCTCCTAACCTGGCTTTATTTTTTCACTTTACCTAGACAAATGTCGCGGGCTTCCAAAAATCTCAATCTTTTTATCAAATTGTAATAATATATGAAGTCTTTTTTGTAAAAGAACCTTATCCTCCAGATTATTGGCAAATCATTGAAATTCGGCCTGTGACTTTTAATGCACAGAATTATGCTGGAACCGATATGTAATTATCTGGCTTGCGAATAGCTTCCTTCGGCTGAACGCTGTTGGAGGAGAAGGCACATAGTAATTAATGAGGATGAGCAACAAGATGAATTTGAAAACAAGATTGAATCGACTGATCTTGATAAGACTATCGCTTTAGAACAAGAACTGGCTGAGGTGAAAGAAATGTTGTCTAGTACAAAAGAATTAGCTGACAACAATCTCAATAAACTAAAGTATATGGCTGCAGATTTCGACAATTACAGAAAACAAATAGAGAGACAGATGAATTCCAAGATTGAATCAAACAAGGGCGAGCTTCTATCTAAATTTTTGAATGTTTACGATGATTTCACAAGGGCGCTAGAGACGGCAGAGCAAAGTAAGTCTGATCCCTTGGTCATAGAAGGACTACAAGGGATCAAAAAGAACCTAGAACATTTGTTAGAATCAGAACAAGTCAGAGAGATCGAAGCCATTGGCACTCCATTTGATCCGAATATTCATGATTCTATAAGCTTTTCTTATCGTGATGATTTGCCAGAAAGTACAGTCACCAAGGAAATAAGGAAAGGATACATGATAAATGACAAGATTCTGAGACCAAGTCTGGTCGAGGTTTCCAAAAAGATAATTAAAAATATCGATAATGATAGAGAGAACATGGAAAAGGAATCTGAATAATAAATATGGCAAAAATAATAGGAATTGATCTTGGAACAAGTAATTCAGCAGCTGCAGCAATGATCGGTGGCAAACCCTCAATTATACAAGCGGCTGAAGGTACTTCGATCGGTGGAAAGGCATTTCCATCTGTTGTTGCTTTTACTCGAGATGGCCAATTGATAGTTGGCGAACCCGCAAGAAGACAAATGATTTCAAATGCAGAAGGGACGATTGTTGGAGCAAAACGCAAAATGGGTACCGAATTCAAATTTAGCGTATTTGGAAAGCAATATACTCCTCAGCAGATTTCTGCATTTATATTACAAAAAATTAAAAAGGACGCCGAAGCTTTTCTGGGCGAGACCGTAGATAAAGCTGTTATTACAGTCCCAGCATACTTCAATGACAACCAAAGACAGGCAACTAAGGACGCAGGAGAAATCGCCGGCTTGCAGGTTGTAAGAATCATTAATGAACCAACAGCTGCATCTTTAGCCTTTGGTCTAGACAAGGTTCAGAAGGATTTGAAAATTGTCGTCTTCGACCTGGGTGGCGGCACATTAGATGTCACTGTAATGGAAATGGGAGGCGGAGTGTTTCAGGTCAAGAGCACCTCAGGCGACACTCAGTTGGGTGGTACCGATATGGATAATTCGCTGGTAGAATTTGTACTCGATGAGTTTAAAAAACAGTCAGGATTGGATATTAGAAACGATAAGGCTGCGATGATGAGAGTTCGTGAGGCAGTTGAAAAGGCTAAAATCGAACTCTCGAATGTTGTTACAACTGAAATTAACTTACCATTTCTTGCGTACGATTCTGCCACAGGTCCCAAAAATCTGGTGCTATCGATAACGAGGGCTAAGCTAGAAGAACTTATGCGTCCTATAATTGAGCGATGTAGAGGTCCAATGCTTCAGGCACTTCAGGACGCAAAGTTAACTCCAGCGGAAATTGATAAGATTATACTGGTGGGGGGTCCTACTAGAATGCCCATAGTTAGACAATTTGTTTCAACAGTTATGAGTAAAGAGTCCGAAGGGGGAATTGATCCGATGGAAGCGGTTGCAATGGGTGCAGCAATTCAGGCAGCAATCATTGCAGGAGATGTTTCTACGGATATTCTTTTGGTTGACGTCACGCCATTGACACTCGGCGTTGAAGTTCTGAACGGACTAAAGGAGCCATTGATTGACCGTAACACTACTATTCCGACAAAGAAAAGCAAAGTTTTTACGACTGCCGCCGACTATCAGACCGCAGTTACTATTCATATCGTACAGGGAGAGCGAGCTATGGCGTCAGATTGTGTTTCTTTGGGAATGTTTAACCTTTCTGGCATTCCTCCAGCTCCTAGGGGAGTACCTCAGATTGAGGTTGCGTTTGACATAGACGCCAATGGAATTCTCAATGTTACGGCAAAAGACCTTGCAACTGCCAAAGAGGCAAAAATTACGATTACTGCTAACAGTAAACTTGGAAAGGATGAGATAGAAAAACTGAAGAACGAAGCGGATCAGTTTGCAGAGGCTGATAAGAAGAAGAAGGAAGAGGCCGAAGTGAAAAACGAGGCTGATAACTTAGTATATGCAGCTGAAAAATTAGTAAAGCAAGATCTAAAAGATAAGATAAAACCAGAGCAGAGCGAAAAGATCAATAAAGCAGCATCTGAGCTCAAGGATGCGATAACGGCGAACAACATGGATAACATTAAGACAAAGATTCAAGACCTCAAAAATATCCTTGCCGAAGTAAGCACGGAAGTATATAAGGCTGCCGGAGCTGCTGCAGCCACGAGTAGTGGCCAAACAGGAGCTACACAAGATCAGCAGGCAACTCCAGGATATTCTGATGCAGGTGGTGGTGGCAATCCCACGGGAACGCCTTCCTCACCATAATTTGTTAATCATGGGCATCGAGAAAAATAAAGGGTTTTAGAAGATGAGCAACAATCGGGACTACTACGGGGTCCTTGGTGTCCCAAAAAATGCAAGTAAAGATGATATCAAGAATGTATATAGAAAATTAGCTCTTCAATATCATCCGGACAGAAATAAATCGAAGGGTGCCGAAGACAGATTCAAAGAAATCTCAGAAGCGTATGCTGTATTATCCGACGACGATAAACGGAAGCGGTACGATACATACGGTCATTTAGGGAGTGAGGAAGTATTTAGGGGGTCTGAGGCAAATTTCGATGAAATATTTAAAGATATCGGGATTGGAGGCTTTAAAGATATATTCGAACAGGTTTTTGGGGGTCGAGAAGGAGGATTTACTGATCCATTTAACTTTGGTTTCCGTATCGGCGGCGGTGGGAGGCGAAGGGGTCAGGACCTTGTATATGACGCCGAACTATCTTTAGAAGAGGTACTTAAAGGAAAAAGAGAGGAAATCGAACTACCAAAACTAGAAAGGTGCAGAAATTGTGCCGGAACTGGTGCTGCACCTGGAAGTAAGCCAAGAAAATGTAATGTTTGCGATGGTCAGGGACAGATGAAGCGAGTTTATAGTCAAAATCGATTCTCTACATTTGTGTCTTTGGAACCGTGTCAGACCTGTCGTGGAGAAGGAGAAATTATTGACCGTCCATGTGAAACCTGCAGCGGAGCTGGCAACATCAGAAATTATAAGAAAATCAATATAGAAATTCCTAAAGGTGTCGAAGACGGAATGACATTACAACTACGTGGAGAGGGAGAGCCTTTTGAAAATGGCCAGTCTGGGGATTTGTTGATAAGAATCCATGTCAAACCTCATTCGATATTCGAGAGATTATCCGACGGACATATTCTTTATAATCTTGACACTAGCTTCACCGACTTGGCTCTCGGGGCTGAGAGAAAAGTCCCGACTCTCGAAGGTGACGAAAAGTTAAGGATTATAGCCGGTAGCCAACCGAATAGCATTCTTAAACTTAAGGGTAAAGGACTACCACGCTATGGTGGTTTTGGAAAAGGAGATGAGGTGGTTAGGTTGAACATCAAGGTTCCTACGCAACTGAATGATACCCAAAAGGCTCTACTCAGACAATTGGACAAGGAATTTAAAAGTGTTGTCGACAAATAGATCTAATAGGGCTAGAGTTAGAATTGTCTAAATCAACCACGTCGTAGAGAAAATAATGCTTCCAATTATTACGGAAGAACTATCAAAAATCTACAAGGGCTCAAAAATCCCAGCATTAGATAGCGTCTCACTCACTGTTAGGTCCAGGCAAGTCTTTACGCTTCTTGGAAGAAATGGAGCCGGAAAAACGACTTTTGTTCGTATATGTGCTACACAATTGATGCCAACCTCTGGAAAAGTTAATGTCCTTGGATATGACGTGATAACAGAACCTGGGAAAGTCAGGGATCTCATCTCTATTGTTCCGCAAGAAGGACGACCATTAAGGGCGCTTACGCCATGGGATCACGTCTATAATTGGTTACAAATTCGAGGACAGAATAGATCCCAGGCGAAAATCAATACAAAAACCATTTTGGAAAACTTGGAGCTATATGACGTAAAGGATAGGCCGGCAATGAATTTGTCTGGCGGAATGAAGCAAAAGATCCTTGTGGCCATGGCTATGGCCACGGACGCACAATTATTATTCTTAGACGAACCAACCATAGGATTGGATCCGATATCGCGACGTCAGGTATGGTCTGCAATAAAAAAATGGAAGACACAAGGTAAGTCAATTTTGCTAACCACACATTATATGGATGAAGCAGAGATGCTTTCAGACAGGATTGCCATTATAGATCGCGGCCGTCTATTGGCAGGAGGAAGTATGGATGATCTCCGGAAAATTATACCTCAGAAAATCAGAATAGACATCATGAAAGATATGGTCGACCCTGATATGTTACGACCTTTTGGATCGGTAATAGATACCGGGGCTAATACAGTCCGAGTATTTGCTTTCGAATCCGCGGCCAAAGAGCTATCTGAATTCGCGCTAAGGAAAAACATCGCATTCACAGTATCTCCAGTAACTTTGGATGACGTCTTTGTATCGTTAGTGGCAAACGGAGA
>JANWJI010000064.1 GCA_025449515.1 Nitrososphaeraceae archaeon
AAATGATAAGATTAAGTCTATTTCACAAGAACCAGTTGTAAATGATAAGATTAAGTCTATTTCACAAGAACCAGTTGTAAATGATAAGATTAAGTCTATTTCACAAGAACCAGTTGTAAATGATAAGGATGGTCCTGAAAAACTACCGTCAGTATCAGCATCATCTTCCAGACCACAAGAATTCTCTGCAAAAGATGATAGTCACACTAGCAACGTACAAAAGGAAATAGAGTCAGACACATCGGTTACAGAATCAGTCGCAGAAGCTGTGGAGAAAACCGTGGAAGAAGTAGTAGAGAATGTAACTGATTTAAGTGAGTCAAAATACACGAATAATTACGAAATATACACACCTAATCCCTTCCTTTCGGCCGTGACTTTTTGGCAGACGAGTGTTCTGAATTATTTGGATATATATAAAGAATTGTCCATAAACACCATAAGGCTAACAGAGAATTGGTTTGGCTGTTTTTTTCCGAATTTTTATCCTTGGTCGAGGTTAAATCAATAGCTCATTTGCATTTCTAGATAGCGCCAAAAGCGAGATATAGAACGCATCTACACTATTAGTACTAAATACAACCAATTCTAATACTAAATACATAAGCAAGGCTACTACAGTTGTGGTAGTACATTCCAGAAATTACCTCGTTGTCATAATTAGCATTCTTAATCCCATTAAAATTTAAAGTCTGCTCTTTTCATCTTTGAACCACATTTGGGACAAGCAAATTCATTATGCGCTGTTCCACAATTAATGCAAGAATAGCTTAAGGATGAGGAGGAATAATGGCTAACATTACCAAACTTCGTATTTACTCTTTGAATAACTTTTTTTCTAAAATAAAAGTTCAGCAAAATAAAAGATGCTATCGCCAAGATTATAGATAAAGGATATGGGATATAGAATAAAATAGCAAATATAATACCAAGCGAGATGCCGATCCATAACAATGGCCCATAAAAATATTGCTCATTAGCATTCATCGCCGTGAAACCACTATAACTATTCCTTTTTTCTCTTATTATACATATTCATTTAATCTATTATACGAACACGCAATTAAAGCCAAATTACATCAATACGCAACTTGCATCCAGAGACTGGATTCTTGTTGCATGGGAGCCTTTCCATCATCTACTCTGCACAAAATATAGACTAACTATTCTTGATTACTATCTAATATCTATCGGTAATCAGAAATCTCGTTCTCATCAACAAGGGTTTTTACAACAAATGTGCGAAAACGAGTTTCATGGTATTATGGCATGATAAGACAAATATCAATAAAAATTGCATTAAGTGATCATTTTCACTTATTTTTATGGTTCAAACTTTACTTTACCTATACTAAATGAAACCCCCTGTTCATAGAGACCTTTAGAAATGCTTCTTACTAAACCAGTTTCTATAGCCTTAAATCGTTCTCTGTCTTCAATTATATCAAGCGGCATGTCCACCTCAATTTCTATGTCAAGTTTTACCTTCTTTGTTATTGCCATTCAAACATGGAAGATTAATACATTTGATAATATATTTGATTTTGATTCTCGTTCTCAATAATTCATCAATCATAATTAACCAGTAATTGCAATAAAATGTACAATATTCAAATTTGAATCGATCTAAAGCCTATTAATTTGAAAACAGCCGAAATGAAAAGATATAACCATCACTTAAATGGTTAAGGGTGACAATTGGTCAGATGCATAGTTACAGAATTTGACGCTCATCCGTTGTATGAACAGCAGTGAGAAGCCATTACAAAAGAATCTTAAAAGATAGGATATTTTGAGATGTCATAAAAATGTTATAAACTTATATCTTACAGGATGCTCTCGTTGCCGCAATAAATGCAGCCAAGATAATTTGTCATGGATATAATGTAATTGTACTTTTCAATCAACCAACCAACCAATAAGAGTATCTAAATCTTCACAATTTAGAGTTACTCGTATAGGTCCTAATGGTGATTCTTGTTCGTTTTCGATGATTGCCACAACACCCACACTAGCTGCCTGTTTATTTAAAAAAAACCAAGTGGTATTTTTGTTGCTATTCCCGATTAGTATTCTTCGAAAAACGTTCTGAGCAGATCTGGAACGTATTTGTTCGTAAATTATCTCTAGTGAGTTAGTGTGAACTGATCTGCCAATAACTTGATTACCGTATTTTAGTTCGGGTGAGCAACGTGATATAATACTAGTAACTGCATTAACTACCTTAGTTGGAGATTCGGATACATTTACACGTGCATTAACTTCTAAATCCATAGTAGATCTCAGAAATGGCCTTTTCATTGTAAATTCTTGTATAATCACTTCTTAATATTCATATTATGAAAACAAGTCACGTCAGACATATTTTATGTGGTCGTTCAAGATGCAAAGATCACCATAATGGTGATTTGGATTGATATCATTTCATTTATTCCACTCGGATGAATACTTCACATTTTCCTTTCTCTGCAAGTAACAATGTGATTGCTGATCACTGCTTTAGGACAAATACATTAGATTTTAATTGCTTGCAAACATTCACATCGGGGGTTAATTCAGCTAAGTCATCATTTGTATGTAATCAGTTTTGTACAAACTTTTGTAGAGCAATAGAACGTTAATTTCCTATACTAACCGGCTTAACTGTATCCCTTTAGAAACATATAGTCATTTCTTATTTTTGCAACATCCATCTTTAGTGGGCATATGTTTCGATTACTAGAAACTCGGTCCTCACTATCTAATATGCTTCTATATTTGTGAGTAATTGTATGTAAAAATTTGAAATGATTTTATAGTGTAAAATAATATCTACTTTCTTCCTTGATAACCAATATCCACTTTCAGATATGGGAAGCGGCATCATCTGAAATTCGTTAATGTATTGGATTGAACACCTGATCCCCCAGAATTGAGATATCTAAGGACTGAAACTAAAAGACCTTAGTTCTATATTACTAGTAAAAATGGTTCATATTTTACTTCTAATCCTAGTAATTTCCCATATACATCAGATTGTCATTCTTTGTAAACGATATTTCCTTCTGCAACGACCAAAATCGGATAACTCAACAATGAAAATGGATCTCCATTCCAAACAACGAAGAGGTTTAAAGCCTGGTTTTAGCTGTCCAATAGATTGAACTCCAATAATATCTGCAGCTTCTCGGGTAATTTTTGAGATCGCGTCAGACTTTGATAGACCGAATCGCAACAAATGTCTCAGAGTAAAAACATATTTCTTTGTAAAATGACAGGATGATCACTCATAAGAGAAAACTTTGCTCCTGACGCTAACAGCTTTTCTGCATTTCTCCAACTCTCATGTCTTAACTCTGTTTTGTATGGAAAAGAATCCATTGGTCAGTACACTATGGGAATAGAAGCGTACTTTAATGCTGCAAAAACCGCTGTTCTATACACATCAGCACAATGGTTTGCAACCACCTAATTCCGAATTCACGAACCAGCTGAATCAAAACTATAACATCGTCTTCTTTATGGACATGGACCATCATCTTATATTTGCCTGATAGTATGTCGATGAACACTTCCGTAATTGGTTCTACTCCATCTATCACTTTCTTTTCTTCTTGAATAAGCCTTTGCATTTTTCTAGCTTTAATAAAATTTTCGCGAAGCATTGCTATGGCTCCCATACGAGTGGATGGTCTCTCACCTTTCCATTCTGTGGTACTACGAGGATTATACCCTAATGCAGCTTTAATTCCAACGTCCATTACATAAGCGTCTCCAATATCTTTTGAAAAATTGCGTACTAGGACGGCCTTTCCTCCAATAATATTTCCACTGCCAGGTAATACTGTGGAATAAATAATGCCATTCTCACCTGATTCGCCGAAGGAAGGATCATCCATGTAAATGCTGTGTAAAGAATTTATTAGAGGATAAACTGTCTTCATCTGTTCATTGGCTTCTTCCTCTCGATCCGGTTCACCTGATCTGGCCATTCTGATGTGACTATGTGAATCGATAAATTCTGGAGTAATAGTATCAGCTTCAATAATTACATCATTAGTATTCCAATGTGACTATGTGAATCGATAAATTCTGGAGTAATAGTATCAGCTTCAATAATTACATCATTAGTATTCCCTTCAACTACAGGTTTACTGCTTCCAACATACTTTATTTCATCACCTTCAAATCCGATAAATATGTCCTTTCTCTCACTAATTCCATCAAAGAGTGTTCTTGTTTTGACCAATTGCATAAATTATCTCTGGTTTAATCTACTATGATGTTATTTAGATTTGTCCCTGGGTCGGTATCATATCTAGGTCGAAATTATTTTGGTGCCTGCAGAGTGGATCCTTCTATTTTCTATTTTCTATTTTCTATTATCATAGGGATCCATGATTATGATTTAGCATAGCTTAGCCAACCGATGACGTTTCTTCTTATATCATTTTTGTATTTAATGATTTGTTAGTAGGTCATCAATAACGCTAATTCATTCTTCTCTTGAATCTTTCAATTGAAAAATATGTGTGGTTTTCTAAAACTTACGATAATTCATGTAATCATTAAACGCAGCATCCTAGCTGACAGTCGCATAATAGTTATAACAACAATTTTCGTATTGATACCTGACCTATCATACGAATAACTTTTGAATGATCGGCTTCTACTTCTGTAGTAATATACAGGAGATGATGATCAGCATCACCAGGTACTGGCATAGTTATACGTTTAATCTTTTCATATTCTGCCAAGACATATTTTCCCTTTCCAATTTTTGGTTCAAGGTCACTACGTAACTTCCATGAATTTACGGCGAGTTCAAGGGATTGTTTGCTTTCTTCGGTGGTCAGTAAATTTGTTACACCTTGGTTATGTTCAGAATACATTACTCTACCATTCGAATCGCATACAGTAACGAGTCGGATCTTTGGATCGATATTAATAATATCTTCATAGAGTTTTTTATAATCTATTTTTTTATAATTCATTAACATAGTTAATATACACCTAGATTTAAAAAGTGTTATAACCAAGGCGTCATCTTTGACCATAAGGAATCACAGATATTAAAGCTTGTAGATGAAATAAAATGTAGCACTCATTCTAGGATTATTATTGTATGCATAACAACTTGAATAATAGATTAGATAATTAGATAATTAACACAAACGAGTTAATTCTCAACATCAATTTGAGACATAGCTTTTTCCTAAAAAAGCATATCATGACAACTCGACGATAGTAAAGACGTCGTAGACAGAACATCATAGCAATTTTTAGTAAAGCGACTGGCTTCCTACTAGATTAAGAATCTTCGTTCAGTTTGGTGCAACACCCATTCGAATCTAATGACAATTGTCAAGACGAGT